>NZ_PSWL01000039.1:0-19516 GCF_002932755.1 Rathayibacter sp. AY1B6 | reverse complement strand
CCCGCGCCACCGCGAACCGCTCCACGACCCCCGCCTCCGACCGCTTCCGTGATTTCATCGCGTCCGGCTGGGCCGAGAGGGAGGAGCCGCTGCCCGCTCCGCGTGAGCAGGCGTCCTTCGCCGCCTCCCGCCGCGAGCGCCTCTCCGCGCTGCACACCGGCGTCCGCATCATCGTCCCGGCGGGCCGCCTCAAGCAGCGCGCGAACGACACCGACTACCCCTTCCGTGCGCATTCGGCCTTCACCTGGCTCACCGGCTGGGGCTCCGACTCCGAGCCCGGCGCGGTCCTCGTCCTCGAGCCCGCCGAGTCCGGCCACAGCGCGACGCTCTACTTCCGCGAGCGCGCGGGCCGCGACTCCGACGAGTTCTACGCCAACCCCGAGATCGGCGAGTTCTGGATCGGGCCGCGTCCGTCGCTCGCGCAGGTCGCGAGCGATCTCGGCCTCGCCACCCGCGGGATCGCCGAGCTCGACGCGGTCCTCGACGCGCACGACGGCGTCCCCGTCGCCGTGCTGCGCGAGGCCGACCCGGCGGTGACCGGCCGTCTCGACGCGGTCGAGGCCGACGAGCGGGCGGACCGCGACGCGGCGCTCGAGCGCGATATCGCCGAGCTCCGCCTGGTCAAGGACGCCTACGAGATCGCCGAGCTGCGCGCCGCCGTCGACGCGACGGGCCGCGGCTTCGAGGACGTCCTCTCCGACCTGCCGCGCATCGTCGCCCACGAGAAGGGCGAGCGCCTGATCGAGGGCGTCTTCAACGGACGCGCGCGCGCCGACGGCAACGCGGTCGGCTACGACACCATCGCCGCGGCGGGCCCCCACGCCTGCATCCTGCACTGGACGCGCAACGACGGGCCGGTGCGCCCCGGCCAGCTGGTGCTGCTGGACGCCGGCGTCGAGCAGGACAGCTACTACACCGCCGACATCACGCGCACCTTCCCGGTCGACGGCCGGTACACGGACGCCCAGCGCCGGGTGCACGAGACGGTGCGGGAGGCGGCCGACGCCGCGTTCGCGATCGTCCGGTCCGGCATCCGCTTCCGCGAGGTGCACGCCGCGGCGATGGCCGTCATCGCGCGCCGCACCGCCGAGTGGGGCCTGCTGCCGGTCAGCGCCGAGGAGGCGCTCGAGGCCGACAACCAGCAGCACCGCCGCTACATGGTCCACGGCACCAGCCACCACCTCGGGCTCGACGTGCACGACTGCGCCCGGGCGCGGCGCGAGATGTACCTCGACGGACTGGTCGAGGAGGGCATGGTCTTCACGATCGAACCCGGCCTCTACTTCCAGCCCGACGACCTGACGGTCCCGGAGGAGCTGCGCGGCATCGGCGTCCGGATCGAGGACGACGTGCTCGTCACCGCAGACGGCGCCGAGAACCTCTCGGCCGGCATCCCGCGCTCGGCCGACGACATCGAGGCGTGGATGGCCCGACTGGCCCGCTGAGCCCGGTCGCCCGCGGGGAGCCCCGGCCGCTCAGGCGGCGAGGGGCAGCGCGAACTCCCCGCGGGCTGCGGCCAGCGCCAGCCCGTCGAGCAGCGTCGCCAGCTGACCGGCGGGAGCGTCCGGGTCCTCGGGGTGCCACTGCACGCCCACGAGGGGGGCCGCGACGTGCTCGACGGCCTCGATCACGCCGTCCTCGGCCCGCGCGACGACCCGCAGCCCGGGGGCGAGCAGGTCGACCGCCTGGTGGTGCGCACTCTGCACCGCGAGCGCCTCGGACCCGAAGAGCCCGCCGAGCACGGAGCCCGCCGCGAGCCCGACCTCGTGCCGGTGCATGCGCTGGTGAGCGGGGGCCGACGCGTTGACGTGCTCCGCCTCCGGACCCAGGTCCTGCACCAGCGTGCCGCCCAGCGCGACGTTGACGATCTGCAGGCCGCGGCAGATGCCCAGCAGCGGGGTCCGACGGGCCAGCGCCCGGTGCACCAGCGCGATCTGGGCCGCGTCGGCGCGCTCCGCGTGGGGGCCCTCGGCCGGATAGCCGCGGTCGGCTCCGTACTGCTCGGGAGCGATGTCCTCGCCGCCCGCGAGGACCACGGCGTCCGCCCCCGCCGTCCGAGCGAGCAGCTCCTCCGTGCCCAGCTCCTCGGCGGCGAAGCGCTCCGCCCGCCAGCCGCGCTCGTGGGCGAGGGCGAGGATGCGGCCGTTCAGGATCTGCACGTAGGCGTGGTACTCCTCGCGGCCCGGTCGCACGCGGGCGACCTCGACGATGGCGAGCGAGCGGGTCATGACTCCATCCTGGGGACGCCGCCGCCGCCGGTCGAACCGCCGTGTCACGCGGTGTCACACTCCGGCCGTACGATCACGGAGTGACCTCGCCGAGCCCGTCCGTCCCGGAGCGCGTGCAGCAGGCGCGCTCCGAGGTCTCCGTCCTCGCCGGGACCACTCCCGAGCGCCCGGTCCGACCGCTGCGCGAGGCCGTCGAGCACGTCGCCGCCGGCGGCTCCCCCGATCCCGGCGCCCTCCTCGACGCGGTCGACTCGCTGGTCGGGCTCCTGACCCGCGCCGAGGTGCAGCTGAGCCGCGTCGAGCGCTCCGTGCGGGACGACCTGGAGCGGGCCGCCACCCTCTCCGACCTGCGCACCTCGGCTCAGCTCGCCTCCGCCGCCGACGTGGCCGTCGCGTGCGCCGCGGCACGGTCGCTCCTCCTGGACGCCGACGACGCCCGGTCGGCCGGCGCCCGCCACGATCCGGCCGCGCTCCTGGTCCTGCTGCTCGACGCCGACTCCGCGTTGGACGCCGTCGTGTCCGGGTACCGCGAGCCGCGCGCCCAGGCCGAGCGCCAGCTCCTCCTGTTCGAGGCGGCGCGCACCGCGGCCCGGCTCGGCGCCGAGTCGGTGCTGCTCCTGGCCGCCGTGCACGGCGAGCGCATCACCGCTGCACCCCGGATCCTCGCGGAGGAGACCCTCGGGCAGCTGGACACCGCGGTGCGCCGCGCGGCAGCCGATCCGGCCGGCGCTCTGGTCGAGGCCCGCGCCGCCGCCGACCGCGCCCGCTCCGCGCTCGACGAGGCGCTGGTCGACCTCGACGGCGCACCCCCGTCGCTCCGCCCCGCGGCCGTCCCCGGAGGCCTGCCCGCGGCCTGAGCGCGCAGGCACCCGGCACCGGCGCGCGTGCCATAGTGAGGGTCATGGCCTCCTTCCTCGTCGTCCCCCAGTGGCAGGGCTCGGCGTCGACGCGCGCGATGCGCCTCGTCGACGGAGCCGAGGCGATCCGGGGCGATCTGCCCTCCTCCGCCACCACGACCCTCGACATCCCCGCCGAGGCGGGTGACGCCCAGGACACCGGCATCCGCCGCTACGCCTCGGTCGCCACCGTCGCCGAGCGGGTGCGCGAGGCCCTCTCGGGCCGCACCGACCCCGTGATCACGATCGGCGGCGACTGCGGCGTCGAGTTCGCGGCGATCGGGCACGCGGTGCGCTCGGCGCCGGGCCCGGTCGCGCTGGTCTGGCTCGACGCCCACCCGGACGCGCACACTCCCGAGTCCTCCCCCAGCGGCGCCTTCTGCGGCATGGTCCTCTCGGCCGCGCTGGGCCGCGGCGTCGGCCTCCTGAGCGCGGGCGCCGAGGAGCGCGTGGCCGACGAGCGCGTCGTCCTCGCCGGCGTCCGCTCCGCCGACGACGGCGAGCTCGAGCCGCTGGTCGAGCGGGGAGCCGCGGTGCTGACCGCGGACGCCCTCGACCCGGACTCGCTCGTCGCGGCAGTCGCGGCGACCGGTGCCGCCTCCGTCTACGTGCACCTCGATCTGGACGTGCTCGACCCCGCCGATCTCGCCGGGCTGTTCGACCCGGTGCCCTTCGGCGTGCCCGCCTCCCGCCTCGTCGCGAGCCTCGACGCCCTCCGGTCCCGTTTCCCGCTCGCGGGCGCCGGCGTCACCTCGTTCGCCCCGTCGTCGCCGACCGCGGCCGAGGACGACCTGCCCACGATCCTCCGCCTCCTCGGTGCTCTGTCCCGCGGGGCCTGAGAGAGCCCTGCCATCGGCGCGCAAGCCCGAGCGCGTGTCGGCGGCACCCGGCAAGATGGTCGGACGCGACCGAGCGGAGGAACGATGAGCGACGAGAGACCGCGCGTGCGCACCGAGCGGCGCGGAACCGTGCTCGCGATCGTGCTGGACCGGCCCGAGAAGCGCAACGCCGCCGATCTGCGGCTCCTCTCCGAGCTGGCCTCCGCGTACGGCGAGCTCGACCGCGACCCGGAGCTGCGCGCCGGCGTCGTCCTCGCCGAGGGCGAGCACTTCACGGCCGGGCTCGACCTCGCCGACATCGGGCCCCGCCTGGGCTCCGACGGCCTCGACTTCGTGCCCGAGGGCGGCCTCGACCCCTGGGGCCTGCGCACCCGGCCCGTGAGCAAGCCGGTCGTCATCGGCCTCCAGGGCACCTGCCTCACGCTCGGCATCGAGCTCGCGCTCGCGAGCGACGTCGTGCTCGCCGAGCGGTCCACCCGCTTCGGCCAGATCGAGGTCGCCCGCGGCATCCTGCCCTTCGGCGGAGCGACGCTGCGGTTCCCCCGCGCCGTCGGCTGGGGCGTCGCGATGCGCTGGATCCTCACCGGCGACCTCTTCGACGCCGAGGAGGCCCACCGCATCGGCCTCGTGCAGCAGGTCGTCCCCGACGGGAGGGTCGCCGAGGCGGCCTGGGCGCTGGCCGCTCGGATCGCCGCGCAGGCGCCGCTCGCCGTGCAGGCCGCCCTGGCCAGTGCCCGGCTCGCCGTCGCCGCGTCCGACGCCGAGGCCGCGGCCGCGCTTCCCGGGGCGCTCGCGCGTCTCGCGGCGTCCGAGGACGCGCGCATCGGCACCGAGGCCTTCCTCCAGCGGACCACGGCGGAGTTCACCGGCCGATGAGCGACGAGAGCACCACCGTCACGGCGCCCGGCAGCTCCTCCCTCGAGGCGCAGCAGGAGCGGGCCGCGCAGCAGCTCGAGATCCGGCTCCGCTACGGCGACCAGGTGTGGGAGCTGCGCGAGGTCGACCACTTCGCCGTGTTCTCCCGCCGCAGCACCGCACGGCGCGCCGGACGCGTCCTCGTCGCCTCCGGCTTCCAGATCGCGATCTCGCGGCTCCGGCTGAGGCAGGTCCTGGTCGCGAGCCACCACGCCGCGGTCGACGAGCAGTCGACCACCGCGTTCCTCCGCCAGGTCATCGACGCGGTCGAGAGCCACGGCGGCCGCTACGACGGCTGGCGGGCCGAGATCGTGCCGGCGCATTGACCGCCGCGCACCCACCGACGACGGGGCTCGACGCCTCCGAGAACCCCAGGGAGACAGCATGAGCAGCACGACCGACGAGTTCGACGTCATCGTCATCGGAGCCGGGCCGGTGGGCGAGAACCTCGCCGACCGCGCGGTCCAGGGCGGCCTCACCGCGGCCGTCGTCGAGAGCGAGCTCGTCGGTGGCGAGTGCTCCTACTGGGCGTGCATGCCCTCGAAGGCGCTGCTGCGGCCGCCGATGGCGCTCCGCGCCGCCCGTGATCTCCCCGGCGCGGCGCAGGCGGTGAGCGGAGGAGTCGACGTGCCCGCGCTCCTGGCCCGCCGCGACTCCTTCACCAGCCACTTCGACGACCACGGCCAGGTGCAGTGGCTCGAGGGGGCCGGCATCGAGCTCGTCCGCGGGCACGGCCGCCTGAGCGGCGAGCGCGAGGTGACCGTGACCGGACCCGACGGCGAGGTGCGCGTGCTCCGCGCCCGCTCCGCCGTCGCCGTCGCGACCGGCACCACCGCCGTCGTTCCCGACATCCCGGGCCTGCGCGCCGCGTCACCCTGGACGAGCCGCGAGGCCACCTCGGCCGAGGAGGTGCCGCCGCGCCTCGTCGTCATCGGCGGCGGAGTCGTCGCGACCGAGATGGCGACCGCCTACGCCGGCATGGGCTCCTCCGTCACGCTCGTCGCCCGCAGCGGACTCCTCGCCCCGTTCGAGCCCTTCGCCGGCGAGCTCGTCGGCTCAGCGCTCCAGGAGCTCGGCGTCGACCTGCGCCTCGGCGACTCGCCCGTCTCGGTCGAGCGCCGGTCCGACGGCACCGTGACGGTGACGCTCGAGGGCGGCGACGTCATCGAGGCCGACCAGGTGCTCGCCGCGACCGGCCGGGCCCCGCACTCCCGCGACGTCGGTCTCGAGACGGTGGGCCTCGAGCCCGGCTCCTCGCTGACCGTCGACGACACGATGCTCGTCCTCGGCGACGACGGAGCTCCCCTCGGCGGCGAGCGTCCGTGGCTCTACGGCGTCGGCGACGTGAACCACCGCGCACTGCTCACGCACCAGGGCAAGTACCAGGCCCGTGCGGCCGGCGACGTGATCGTCGCGCGCGCCGCGGGCGCCGAGGTGCACGACGCCCCCTGGGGCGCCCACGTCGCGACCGCGGACCACGAGGCCGTGCCGCAGGTCGTCTTCACCGACCCCGAGGTCGCGTCCGTCGGCCTCACCGCCGCGGCCGCCGAGAAGGCCGGCTACCGCACCCGCGTGGTCGACTACGAGATCGGCTCGGTCGCCGGCGCCGCGCTCGCCGCCGACGGCTACAGGGGCACCGCGCGGATGGTCGTGGACGAGGATCGCCAGGTCGTCCTCGGGGTCACGTTCGTCGGCAAGGAGGTCGGCGAGCTGATCCACTCCGCGACGATCGCCGTCGTCGGCGAGGTGCCGCTCTCGCGCCTCTGGCACGCGGTCCCCTCCTACCCGACGATCAGCGAGGTCTGGCTGCGGCTGCTCGAGACCTACGGGCGCGACAGCGCGTGAGCGCGCTCCGCCGAGCCGTCGCGACGGTGGCCCTGGATCCGGCGATCACCCGGCCGGGCTACCTCTTCGCGTGCGCAGTCGGACTCGCGTGGGGCGCGCTGTGGAGCACGGGCCCGATCCGGCGCAGCCACGGCCTCGTCGTCTTCACCGGTCTGCCCTCCTGGGCGTTCGGCCGCGGAGGGTCCTGCGTCGGCACGAGCTACCTCACGGGCACCAACGTCTCCGACAGCGTCCTCGAGCACGAGGCCGTGCACAAGGAGCAGTGGCGGCTCTACGGGATGTGGTTCCCGTTCGCGTACACGGTGGCGGGTCGCGATCCGCTGCGCAATCGATTCGAGATCGAAGCCGGTCTCGAGAAGGGCGGATATCTCCGTGGTCACTGACATGACGGGGCGCGTCGTCGTCCTCACCGGAGCGAGCTCCGGCATCGGCCGGGTCGCGGCGGGAGCGCTGGCGTCCGCCGGGGCCCGCGTGGCCGTGGTCGGGCGGAACCCCGAGCGCACCCGCGCCGTCGCCGCCGACGTGGGCGGCGACGCCTTCCTGGCCGACTTCGACCGGCTCGACGACGTCCGCGCCCTGGCCGACGGCCTCCTCGAGCGCTACGAGCGGATCGACGTCCTCGCGAACAACGCGGGCGGGCTCGTCTCGCATCGCGCCGAGACGGTCGACGGCCACGAGCGGACGATCCAGAGCAACCATCTCGCGCCGTTCCTGCTCACCCGTCTCCTGCTCCCGCGGATGATCGAGACCTCGCGGGAGCGGCCCGGTGTGCGCGTCGTCTCCACTGCGAGCCTCGCGAACCGCTTCGGACGTCTGAAGCTCGACGACCTCGACAACCGCCGCGGCCCGTGGCTCGGCGGCTGGCGGGCGTACGGCACGTCGAAGCTGGTGACGATCCTCTTCATCCGCGAGCTGGCGGAGCGCCTGCTGACGACGTCCGTCGACGCCTACTCGTTCCATCCGGGCGTCGTCTCGACGAGCTTCGGCGCCGACAGCACGATGATGAAGCTGATGACGAGCCTCTCGGTCGGCTCCTTCGGCATCTCCGCCGAGGCGGGTGCGGTGCCGCTGATCACGCTCGCCTCCGAGCCCGACGTCGGCGCCGCCAGCGGCACCTACTTCGACCAGCTGACGCCGCACGGCTCCCTGAACCCCCAGGCCCGCGACCGCGCTCTCGCACACGACCTCTGGACCCTCTCCAGCCGTCTCGTCGGCGTCTCCCCCACCCTGTAGCCCGCTGCCGCTCCCCGCTGCCGCCGACTCGGCGCGGGTGCGGCGCGGAGCGCCCAGGCGCTCTCCCGGCGGCTCTCGATCCGCCCTCCCCGAGTGCTGCGCTCTCAGCAGCGCGCCCGAGGCCGCGCCTCTGGCGCGCCGTCCCCCGCGGTCGCGCCCGTGGCGCGCCGCCCCCCGACGAGCAGCGCCCGGAGCGTCGCAGGGCGTCGTTCTGCAAGGCGGAGGAGGAAGCGATACCGGCGGTATCGCGCCCGACGACAACGCCGCAGAACGTCGCCCTGCGGCGCTCCGGGTCAGTTGGACTCTGGGCGGTTGAGGCGCCAGTACCCCATGAACGCCACCCGCTTCCGGTCGAGTCCGAGTTCGGTGACCAGGCAGCGGCGGATCAGCTTCACGGCGCCCGCTTCGCCGGCGATCCAGGCGTAGAGGCCGGGGTCGCGGCTCTCCTCGGGGACTTCCCAGAGGATCTCGTGGTCGACGTCGATGTCGCTGACGTCGACGCCGCGGTGGTGGGCGGTGAGGAAGCGGCCGGCCCAGGCGCGGACGGCGTCGCCGAGGGCTGCTCCGGGGGCTGCCGCGTCGGTGCGGACGATCCAGGTGATGTGGACGCCGGCGGGGTGGCGGAGCGGGAGGCGGTCGAGGGCGGTGGGGACTTCGAGGAACGCGGCGCCGGTGGCGTCGGCGTCGAGGCTCTCGAGGATCGCGGCGATGGCGGGGACGGCCGTCTCGTCGCCGGCGAGGAGGAGGGAGGTGGCGGCGCCGGGGTGGAATTCGACTCCGCCGCCGGGGAGGTCGGAGCGCGTGTCGGGCGCGATGATGACGATCTGGTCGCCGGGGCGGGCGGTCTCGACCCAGGCGGAGGCCGGTCCGGTGTCGCCGTGGGCGGCGAAGTCGATGTCGACCTCGGCGTCCTCGGGGCGGACGGCGCGGATCGTGTAGGTGCGGAGGGGGTTCCGGAGCTCGTCGGGGAGCTGTCGCCAGCGGCCGTACCAGTCGGGGTCGAGTCCGTCGGGTCCGTCGGGGTCCGAGACGGAGGCGAGGAAGGCGGGGGCGTCGGAGGCGGCGGTGGGGACGACGAGCTTGATGCGCTGGTCGGGGCCGGTGCAGCCGACGTGGTCGAGGCCTGTGCCGGTGAGGGTCACGCGGATGAAGTGCGGGGCGATCCGGGTCGCTGCGGCGACGGTCGCGAGGTACGGCCGGTAGGCCGGTCGGGCGGGGGCGGCGGTCGTCGGAGGCATCGCCTCAGTCTCGCACAGAAGGTAAGCCTTGCCTAACACTGAGCCGGGACGCCCGGCGGACGGTCAGCGCGCGGGGTGCTCGGCGGAGGTGCGCAGGCGCGCCTCGACGTCGGCGGCGAGCTCGGCGACGACGGGGCCCGCCCCGCCGATCCAGGCGCAGAAGTCGTGGCGGTCGTCGGCCCACGGGTAGTCGCCGTCGACGACCGACATCTCGCCGACCCACGCCCGGACCGCGCGGTCGAGCGCGACTCCGCGGGAGCAGCGCTCCCCGGTGCCGGGGGCGCCCGTGCGCTCCGAGCGGCCGAGCCAGGTGACGCAGACCCGGCCGGGGGCGGCGAGCGGCGGGAGTCCGCGCGCGTCGTCGACCTCGACGAAGACCTGGCCGCGGGCGTTCGCGGGGAGGGTGTCGAGGATGCTCTGGATCCACGGCACGACGGTCTCGTCGCCCGCGATCAGGAACTGCTTCACGTCGACCGGCGCGGAGCCGTCGCGGTCCTCGAACATGCACATCACGTTCGAGTATAGGCAAGGCTTACCTCAGTGGCCAGAGTCGGATCCTGACCATCCGCCGTGCGGCCGCGTCCGGACCCGCCACCTCGGCGAACGGATCCGTCACCACGGCGGCCTCCTCCGTCACCACTGCGGCGGGTGCCGCCTCTGCCAGCGCGCCCGTCGCTCGAGCTGCGCGCCGATCGCCAGCAGCGTCGCCTCGCCGCCGGGCCGCCCGATCAGCTGGACTCCCATCGGCAGGCCCTCCTCCGTGGTGCTCAGCGGAAGGGTGATCGCGGGGAGGCCGCTCACGTTCACGAAGGACGTGTACGGCGTGTAGAGGCACTGCTGCTCGAAATTGCGCTCGGGATCCTCGAGGTCGTACCAGCCGACAGGGCGCGGCGTCATCGCCAGCGACGGCGTCAGGACCGCGTCGACGCTGGAGAACGCCGCGATCACCGCGCGCTCGTAGCCCGAGAGCCAGGACGCCGCCTCGACGATCTCGCGGGCGGATCGCCGACGCCCCTCCTCCACCAGCCAGCGGGTCAGCGGCTCCAGCAGATCGAGGTCTGCGCCCTCGACGGGCAGGGTCGCCGCGCCGCTCTGCCACAGCGTCCGGAACGCGGCGGGGTACGCGGCGCTCGGGGGCAGCGACGCCTCCTCGAGCCCGTGGCCGAGGGCGGCCAGCGCGGCGATCCCCTCGTCAAGGGCGGCGCGCGCCTCCGGAGCGAGAGCGATCTCGTACTCCTCGTCCCAGGGCGAGTCCGTCAGCACGCCGATCTGGAAGCGCCCCTCTCCCCGGACCGCGGCGCCGAGGAACGAGCCGTCGCCGTCACCGGGCGCGCCGAGCGACCAGCGCTGCGGGAGGCGGCCGTTCGTCCGCTCCAGCATGCCCTCGAGCAGGAGGCCCGCGTCGGCGACCGAGCGGGTGATCGGCCCGGCGACCGTCAGGCCGCCGACCCCGCCGATGCCGGAGAGCGCGGCGACGCGTCCGCGGGAGGGCTTCAGCCCCACCAGTCCGCAGGCCGCGGCGGGGATGCGGATGGACCCGCCGCCGTCCGACGCGGGGGCGAACGGCAGCAGTCCCGCGGCGACGGCGACCGCTGCTCCTCCGCTGGATCCGCCGGCCCCCAGGCGGGTGTCCCAGGGCGTGACGGCGGGCGGGCCGATCCGCGTCTCGGTGTAGGAGGGCATCCCGAACTCGGGCGCCGCGGTCTTGCCGAGGCTGACCGCTCCCGCCGCGTCGAGCACCTCGACGATCTCGTCGGAGGCAGTGGGCACGTGGTGCTCACGGAGCCGGGATCCGGACGCGGTCCGCACGCCCGCGCGCCGCCAGAGGTCCTTGTCGCCGCTCGGCAGGCCCCAGAGCGGAGCGGTGCCGGGCTCGGTGCCGAGCGCTGCGGCCCGCTCCCGCGCCTGATCGGCGGTCACCGTGGCGAAGGCGCCCAGGTCCCCGTTCCAGCGCTCGATCCGGGCGAGGTAGTGGTCGGCGAGCTCGAGAGGCGTGACCTCTCCGCGCTGCAGCCAGTCCCACTGCTCCTGCGCGCTGAGGTGGTGGAGTTCGAACATGGAACGACCCTATTCCGCCGCTCCGGGGAGCCGACGGAACAGGGTCGTGGGGTCAGGCCGCGCGCCGGCCGCTCTCGCTCGCCTCGTCGAGGCCCTTCCGGGCGCCGTCGGGCACCACGGTGTCGCGGTCGATGCGGGCGCCGGTCGCGATCACGGCCGAGCGTCCGATGCGGGAGTAGCTCCCGATCCGCGCCCCCGGCCCGATGATCGCCTCGGGCCCGACGTGCACGTTCGCGCCGATGAAGGCACTGTGTCCGATCATGGCGTCGCGGTCGACCCAGCTGCCCGCGCCGATCCAGGCGCGCTCGCCCACGGTCGCGCCGGGCTCCACGTAGGCGCCGGTCTCCACGTACGCGGTCGCCGAGACGCGCGATCCGGGAGCGACCATGCCGCGTCCGTTCGCGTGGCGGCGGTAGACGATCTCGTCGTCACTGCCGCGCGCCCCTCGACCCTTGTTCATCCCTGTTCCTGCCATCTGCCTCTGGCTCCTCCGAGCTGTCCGGTGGGCGGGGCGCCGAGCCCCGTCCCGTCATCGGTAGACAACAGCGGGGAGCGCCCGCGCATTCCCCGTTCGGGGGGCGCTGGCGCGGGGTGGAGGCGGAGCCCGCCCGGGCCTGCGCGGAGCGTCACTCCACCGCGTCGGCGACCGCGGTCACGACGGCGCGGAACCGCTCCGGCGCCTCGCGGATCCGCCGCCGCAGGAGGACCCCGGCGAGGGCTGACGAAGCGGGCGCCGCGACCAGCTCGCACTCGACCCGGGCCCCCTCCTCGTCCGCCAGGACCCGCCACTGCTCGACGCCGAGCACGGGGAGCCGGCGCTCGAGCCCGCTCCCCCGACGCTCGTAGGCGCCGTCAGCGGCGAGGACGTCCGCGAGGGCGGCGAGCACGGGGGCGGCGTCGGCGTGGAGGACGGAGGCGAGGGCGAGGAGGCTGCGCACGGCGGCAGTCTCCCACGCCCCCGCGTCAGGAGCGGGCGTCGAGGACGCGCCGGAGCCAGTCGAACGACGCCTTGGGCACGCGGTCGCGGCTGCGCGTGTCGACCGCCACGAGCCCGTGCGGGCGGCTGTAGCCGTGCTGCCACTCGAACGCGTCGACCAGGGTCCAGAGCTGCACGGCCTCGACCGGCAGTCCGTCGTGGACGGCCTCGGCCAGGGCGGCGAGATGCGCCCCCAGCCAGCGGATCCGCTCGGTGTCGACGATCGCTCCCTCGCGGTCGGGCTCGTCCGGGTAGCTCGCGCCGAGCGCGGTGACGACCAGCGGAGGGAGGGTGTCGCCGTAGCGCTCCACGAGGGAGCGCAGCACCGAGACCACCGCCCAGGGCGCGACCGGCGAGCCGTCGCCCGTGCGGTCCAGCTCCGGCCAGGGCGCCGTGTGGAAGGGGAGCGCGGGAGGAGCGCCCGCCCCGGTCGGCAGCGCCGGGTCGCGGCCCGCCGCGATCCGCAGCGGAGGCAGCGGCGCGACCGCGTAGAAGTCCATTGGAGCCGAGATGCGCGCGAGGTCGACCGGATCCGCCTGCGCGAGGGCGCCGAGGAAGGGCGGCAGCTCCTCCGGTCCGACCGGGTAGGACCCGGTCAGCACCGCGTCGGCGACCAGGCGGTTCCGGAGAACGTCCGCCAGGGAGGCGAAGGCGCGGTCCCGGTCGTCGTCGGAGGCGGGCTCGACCGGCGCGAGCGCGTCGACCAGGCCGATCCTCCCCGTCACCTCCGCCGCTCGCAGCGCCTCCAGCGCCACGCCGTGCCCGAGCAGCTGGTGGTGCAGCGCCGGCAGGGCGCTGAACAGCCGCCCGGCGCCCGGCGCCTGCCGCGCGAGCGCGTAGCCCTCGAGCATCACTGTCGACGGCTGGTCGAGGGTGATCCAGTCGGCGACCCGATCGCCGAACCGCCCGCCCAGCTCGAACGCGAGATCGCCGAAGCGGAACGCGGTGTCGCGGTTCATCCAGCCGCCGCTGAGCGCCGACGGGGTGTCGCGGTGGTGCAGGGTCAGCGCGACCCGGATCCCCGTCTCGGCGAGCCCGTCGAGCAGGCGGTCGTAGAAGCCGAGCCCTCCGCGGTCGATCGGTCCGCGGCCGTCGGGCTGCAGCCGGGGCCACGAGACCGAGAGCCGGAGCTCGTCGACGCCGAGATCGACCAGCAGCGCGAGGTCCTCGCGCCAGCGCAGGAGGAAGTCCGTCGCGATCTCGGGAGTGGCCTCCTCGGCGATCGTCCCCCGTCGCAGTGCGAAGTCGTCCCACACCGACCGGCCCCGGCCGCCCGTCTCGAGGGAGCCCTCCGTCTGGAAGGCGCTCTGCGCCAGTCCGATGCGCAGGCCCGGCGGCAGGAGCCCGCCGAGCTCGCGCGGATCGTCGAAGCGCGCGGCCTCGACGCGCACCTCCCGCCGATCGCGCCCGCGGGCCTCGTCTTCGCTCATTCCACTGTCCTCCGGATCTGATCGACGGGTATATTCTCGCGGAAGCGCTCTCCCGGATCCTCCCGACTCCCCCGACCGGCTGAGACCCCTCCTCCGGATGGTGTACATCCGGGAACAGTGGTGCGGCGCGCTTGACAGCTCCCCCCTGCCCCCGTGCAATGGACGCATCGTGAAATCGGGCGTCGACGTGGCAGTACCGGGGGGTTCACCGGCCGTGCCGGTGCCCCGACTCCGCCGATCCCCGCGGCGCACCGCCGCCCTGCTGCTGGTTCTGCTCGCGGCCGTCGCCTCCGTCTCCGGGCTGGCCGCGCCGGCCGCGCAGGCCGCCGCTCTCGCGATCACCGCTCCCGCCTCCGGCGCGGTCCTCGGGACGGGAGCGACGACGGTCACCGGTACGGCGACCGCCGGGGACCAGGTGCAGATCGGGCTCCGCGGCGGCGGCGACCCCCTCTGCATCACCACCGCGGGCCCCGACGGCGGCTGGAGCTGCGCCGTCTCCCTCGACGACGGGCCGGCGACCCTGGTCGCGGTGGAGCTCCTCGCCGGCGGCGGAACGACCTCGGCCGCCGTCCCGATCGCCGTCCTCAGCGCCCCCGTCATCGAGTCGGTCGACGGCTCGGCGACCTCGGCGGGCTCGGTCCGCGGCACGGCCTACCCCGGCGCGAGCGTCGCCGCGGTCTCGAACGGCGGCGCCGCGTGCCTGGCCACCGCCGACTCCGGCGGCGCATGGTTCTGCCAGCTCGCCCCCACTCCGGCGCCGGGCAGCTACCGCGTCACTGCGACGCAGACCGCCTCCTTCGCCGGCAGCGCCGCCTCGCCGGCCAGCGCACCGGTGACCCTCGTGGTCGACACCGCCGCTCCTGCCGCCCCTGCCCTCGCCTCGCCGTCGGACGGCGCCGCCCTGCCGCTCAGCGGCGCGTCCTACTCCGGGACCGGCGTGGACGGCACTCGCGCCTACGTGTACGTCGACCGGGTCAACACCTGCGACGCGGCGGTCAGCGGAGGCGCCTGGAGCTGCACCGGCGGCACCATCACGGCAGGTGCGCACCGGGTCTCCGCCATCGCCGGCGACAGCGCCGGCAACTACAGCCCGCCGAGCCCCTGGATCGACGTGACCTTCGCGGCGGCGACGACCGCCCCCACCGGTACGCCCAGTGCGACGACCCCGGCCGCTCCCGGAGCAGTTCCCACCGCTCCCGGGGCCACCGCGTCTCCCGCTCCGAGCAGCGCGGCGCCGACCGCGTCCCCGTCGCCCGTCCGCCCCGGAGAGGCCGCGCCCGCTCCCGACGACGAGCCGACCGCCGAGCCCACCGCAGCGCCGGTCCCCGCTCCCGACCAGGGCGCCGGGGACGTGCCGCCGCAGCCCGCCCCCGGCGCCGACTCGCAGCCGGGCGGCTGGAACTCGGCGACCGGCATGACCACCGCACTGTCGGCCGGATCGCCCGTCGTCTCGATGGCCGACTGGATGCGCTCCCTCGCCCTCGCACTGCTCTCGCTCGCCCTGGTCGTCGTGCCGGCCCGCCTCGCCGCGGCCGGGCGCGCGCCCCGCGCCGAGCGCAGCTGGCACCTCACGGGCCGCAACCGCGCCGCCGTCGAGTACGACGACAAGCCGGACGCCGGTCCCGCCTCGCCGCGCCTGATGGTCGTCGGGATGATCGGCTGCGCAGCCGGCCTCGTCCTGCTCTCGGGGCGCGTCGACGGCCAGCCGGCCTACCTGCGCCTGCTGATCGCCGTCATCGTGGCCGTCGCCGTGGTCAACGCGGTCGCCGCCGCCGTCCCCGCGGTGGTCGGGCGGCGGATCGGCCTCAGCGGGATCGGCGTCGTCGCCGCTCCCCGCGCGCTGCTCCTGGTCGCGGCGGCCGCTCTCGTCTCGCGCTTCGCAGGGCTGGACCCGGCGCTCCTCTTCGGCGTGGTGATCGGCCTCGTCCTCCCCGAGGGCGCGTCGGCCGTCGACCGGGCGAAGCTCTCGACCGTCCGCGTCGTCTCGCTGCTGGGGCTCGCCGGACTCGCCTGGGGCGCCTCCGCCGTGGTCCCGCCCGACGGCTCGTTCGGCTCCGTGCTCCTCGCCGAGGTGCTGAGCGCGACCACGCTGATCTCGGTCGGCTCGAGCGTGGTGCTGCTGTTCCCGGTCGGGCGCCCCGCCGGCCGCAGCATCCTGCAGTGGTCCCCGCTGCTCTGGCTCGGGCTCACGCTCCTCGCGACGACCGTGCTGTTCGTGCTGCTCACCCCGACCATCGCGTCCTGGTCGACCGACGGCGGAGCGGGCCCGGTGCTCTTCGCCGTCGTCGCCTTCAGCGCGGTGTGCACGTCGATCTGGGCCTGGCGGCGCTTCGTCGAGTCGGAGTAGCCGGGCTCGGCGGCCCGCTCAGTAGCCGGGCTCGGCGGCCCGCTCAGCCGATCGAGACGGGCCGGTCGAGGTCGTCCCCCGGCAGCACATCGGCCACGGCGCCGACGGTCAGCTCCCGCAGCGTCGCGATACCGCCGTAGACGCCGAGGAACGCGGTGTCGGCCGCGTCGCGTCCCGTGGCGATCCGCACGAGGCTCGACCGCGGCGCGAGCGTCGTCGCGTCGACCGCCCGCCACTCCCCCTCGATCCAGGCCTCCGCGACCGCGTGGAAGTCCATCGGCTGCAGCCCCGGTGCGTACACGGCCGCCAGCCGGGCGGGCACGTCCAGCGCCCGGAGGAGGGCGACGACGAGGTGCGCGAAGTCCCGGCAGACTCCGCGGCGGGCGAGCAGCGTCCGCTCGGCCCCGTCCGTCGGAAGACTGGAGCCGGGCACGTACGCCAGCCGCGTGCCGACCCAGGAGCTCACCGCGTGCAGGAGGTCCGCCCCGGCGAGGCCGGCGAACTCGGCCCGGGCCGTCGCCCACAGCACGTCCGACTCGGCGTAGCGACTCGGCCTCAGGTACCGCAGCCGGTCCACCTCGTCGCCCTCGAGCGGAGCGAGGCGGCCGAGGACGCGCGCGGAGTAGTCGATCACCAGGTGCCCGATCGGCGCGTCGAGAACGTGCAGCCGGGTGCCGTGCTGGTCGACCACCTCGCGAGCCGCGAGCGGGCGGCCGTCCACGCTGAGGGTCAGCGACTCCTCCGCCCCGTACGCGTCGGCCACGGCGATCGAGAGGACGAGGGCGGCCGGAGCCGCGACGTCGAGGGTCAGGTGGGCCGAGACGTCGCGCTGCATGAGGCTCTTCTCCGGGGAGGGGCGGGGTGAGGGGGTCAGACGCCCTGCTCGCCCTTCGGCGGCGGGGTGGGGGCGGCGTCCGGCTCCTGCACGAGCTGGAGCCCGCCGGACGAGTTCGCCGACACGGTCAGCAGATCGATCCAGGTGCGGTTGATCGAGGGGACCCGGCCGCCGAAGTACTTGAAGTAGAGGGGCACGGAGGGGTCGAGCCAGATGCTCGAGCGGCCGTCGCCGACCGCGGGGTCGTCCCGCCAGGAGAAGAAGAAGCTCTCGCGGCGGCGCAGTTTGTTGGCGATGACGATCTGGACGTGCGTGAGCGTGCGGTCGTCGAACTCGATCTCGACTCCCGAGGCTCCGTAGAGCAGCTTCCCCATGGGGGCCTCCCGGCCGCCCGTCGCCGGGCGGTGCATGACAGTGCCCGCGGGCACGAGAAGCGGGACCGTTCCGGCGCCCGCCGTGGACCGGGCGGCTCGCCTCCGGACGCGGGCGCCCGGGCGCGGAACCGCCCGGTGACGACTCTAGGCGAGGCGGCGCGGGCGCGCGGGATCCTCGTCCGATTCCCGAACACCGGGGTCCTCCGGTCGGGAGGACGACCGGTCCGGAGTCGGACCCGGCGCCCGGGTCGGATCCGGGCGAGACGCGCCGGGGCACTGCCGCGCGCATGTCGGAGGTCGGACGTACGGTACCCGCATGATCGAATGCGCACTCTGCGGAACCGACGCCGTCGTCCTCGACCGCTCCGGCGGCCGCGACACCGAGGAGGAGCTCGTCGTGCTCTGCGCCGACTGCACCCCGGGAGAGATCACCGAGGCCCTCGAGGCCGCCCTGCTCCAGCCCGCTCGACGCAGCGCGCACGCCCGCGCCGCCTAGAGGAGCGGGCGTCGGACGGAGTGCCCCCACTGGGACTCGAACCCAGACTGAGACGATTTTAAGTCGTCTGCCTCTGCCGATTGGGCTATGGGGGCGACCACCGGGAGGAGCGATCCTCCCGGCGGCGGTGTCAGGACTTGGCGGGCTCGCCGCCGACCGGGACCGGAGCACCGGCCTGGCCGGGGATCTGCGCCGGGGCCTGCGCGGCCGGAGCCTCGGCGGCGGGGGCCGCCGGACGCGGACGCGACGCGTAGGTCTCGAAGGAGCCGCGGGGGTACTCGCGGGCCTCGATCGAGGCGATGTCGCGGCCGAGCCAGAGGTTGTTCCACCAGCCCCAGACCACGCGGAACTTGCGCTCCCACGAGGGCATGGCGAGACCGTGGTAGCCGCGGTGCATCACCCAGGCGGGGAAGCCCTTCACCGCGATCTTGCCGGACTGGAACACGCCGATGCCGATGCCCAGGCCCGCGACCGCGCCGAGGTTCTTGTGCACGTAGTCGACCGGCTCCTCGCCGCGGAGCACCGCGGTGATGTTCTTGGCCATGAGCTTGCCCTGGCGGACGGCGTGCTGGGCGTTCGGCACGCAGAAGCCGCCGACGCCGCCGCCGGTGAGGTCGGGCACGGCGGTCGCGTCGCCGGCGCCCCAGGCGCCCTCGACGAGCACGTCGTCGTGGCCGACGCGGAGGTCGGCGCGCACGCGCAGGCGGCCGCGCTCCTCGATGGGCAGGTCGGAGTTCTTGATCGACGGGTTCGCCATGACGCCCGCGGTCCAGATGATGAGGTCCGACTCGAAGCTCTCGCCCGTCGACAGCTGGATGACGCCGTTCTCGGCCGACTTGAGCTGCGTGTCGAGGTGCACGGTGGCACCGCGCTGGTCGAGGTTCTTCAGCACCCAGTGGCTCGTCTCGAGGGCGACCTCGGGCATGATCCGGCCCATCGCCTCGATGAGGTGGAACTGCGTCTCCTCGAAGTCGATCTCGGGGTAGCGCTTGAGCAGCGCGCTCGCGAAGGAGCGCAGCTCCGCGAAGACCTCGATGCCGGCGAACCCGCCGCCGACGACCGTGACGGTCAGCAGGCGCGAGCGCTCGGGACCGGCCGGGAGCGACGCGGCCTTGTCGAAGTTCGTGAGCATGCGGTCGCGGATCGCGGTCGCCTCCTCGATCGTCTTCAGGCCGATCGCGTTGTCGGCGACGCCCGGGATCGGGAAGGTGCGCGAGACGGAGCCGGCGGTGACGACGATCTGGTCGTACTCGAACTCGTAGGGCTCGCCCACGGTCGGGGTGATCGTCGCGGTGCGGTTCGCGTGGTCGATCTTCGTCACCTTGGCGGCGAGGATCGCGGTCTTCTTGAGGTGACGGCGGAGCGAGACGATCGCGTGGCGGGGCTCGATCGACCCCGCGGCGACCTCGGGGAGGAAGGGCAGGTACGCCATGTAGGGCAGCGGGTCGACGATCGTGACCTCTGCCTCGTGCGGGCGGAGCTGCTTCTCGAGCTTCCACGCGGTGTAGAAACCGGCGTAGCCGCCTCCGACGATCAGGATTCTGGGCACGGTTGACTCTCCAAGAGGGATGGACAATGCGAACACCCTCACGCAATGCGAAGTGCCCGCTCTCGATGCGGTGGGCAGCACTGACCCCGACTGGGAATCAGCTTAGCGAAGAGCGCGCCGGTGGTGGCGCCTCCGTGGCTCCGGTAGGAGCGGCTACGCGTCGAGCGGCCTGCAGGCGCAGCGCTCGGGAGACCAGTCGGCGCGGGCCAGGGCCAGATCGCCGATCGGATTGACGCCGGGGCCCGCCGCGAGGGCGT
>NZ_PSWL01000038.1:0-27672 GCF_002932755.1 Rathayibacter sp. AY1B6 | reverse complement strand
TCTCCCCGATGTCGGAGTTGTCGAGCAGGCCGCCCGTCGCGAGCGGCGAGTAGCCCTCCACGAGGATGCCGTGCTCCTTGCAGTACGCGGTCGTCTCGTCCTGGGTGTTGCCGACGAACCAGCGGATCTGGTTGGCGTGCGGCACCACGTCCGTCGCCGCGATCAGCGACTCCAGATCGGCGACCTGGAAGTTCGAGACGCCGATGGCGCGCGAGCGGCCGGCCTCGAGGATCTCCTCCATCGCCTTCCACGCCGCGATGTTGCCCTCGCGGTGGTCGGAGCCCATGTCCTGCCAGGGCCACGGCGCGTGGATGAGGTACAGGTCGACGTGGTCGAGCTCGAGCGCCGCCATGGTGGTCTCGAAGCTCGCCTTCGCGCCCTCGTAGTCCTTCACCTCGGCCGGGAGCTTGGTGGTGATGAACACCTCGTCGCGCGGGACGCCGCTGTCGCGCAGGGCTCGGGCGACGCTCGCCTCGTTGCCGTAGGCGCGGGCGGTGTCGATGTGGCGGTAGCCCGCCTCGAGCGCGGCGGTCGTCGCGTCGTAGGCCTCGGGGCCGTCGGGGATCTGCCAGGTGCCGAACCCGATCTTCGGGATGGCGACTCCGTTGGACAGCGTGAACGTGTCGGTCAGGGCGGGCATGACTCTCCTCTGCATCGGTCTTCTCCGCGGCCCGCCACCGGCGGCACCGCTCCTTCCACGCTAGGCCGGGCCCCCGGCTCGCGCGGGCCCCTTGCGCTGTGCGCCTCCGGTGCTACGCGTCCGTCGCGCTCCCGGCTGCCGACCACGCCGACCCCGCAGAACCGCAGAAGTCGCAGGGCTCGCACGCGAGCACCGCGACTTCCGCGGACTCGCAGGCCGGCACCGTCGGCACCGCCGGCCCGCCCCCGCGAGCGGCCGGCGCCTCCCCCCTGAGACGCCGACCGCTCAGTCCCGCGCCACCGACCAGGGGGTCCGCAGCGCCCGCTCGGCGAGCAGCCGCCGCTCCCCCGTGATCGACACCTCCGCCGTCACCGCCGCGTCCGCCGCCGAGGCGCCGGCCGTCAGCCGCAGGGGCCCCGGGTCCACGGCGAGGCGGCCGTCCTCCCCCGTCACCGCGAGCCGTGCCGCGTCGACGTGGAAGTGCACCGTCAGCGTCTCGCCCACCGCGATCGGCACGCGCGCGAAGCCGATCAGCTGCGCGACCGGCCGCACCACCGCCGAGGTCGGGTAGCCCGCGTAGAGCTGCACCACCTCGACCGTGTCGGCGCCGTCGTTCCGGAGCGACACCGCCACGTCGAGCGATCCGCCGACCGGCAGCTCCGCAGCCGACGCCAGCTCCAGGTAGCTCACGGAGCCGCGGGTCAGCCCGTAGCCGAACGGGTAGAGCGAAGTCGCGTCCAGCGCCGTGATCCCGGGGTTCGAGAGCCCGAGCGACGGCTGGAGGTACGTGGTCGACGCGGACGGGAGCCGCGGGATCTGCACGGGCAGGCGCCCGGTCGGAGCCACGCGGCCCGAGAGCACGCCGGCGACCGCGGCCGCCCCGTCCGCTCCCGGGAAGAACGCCTGCACGAGTCCGCGCGCCGCTCCGAACGCCCCGAGCGCGTAGGGCCGGCCCGAGAGGACGACCACCACGGTGGGCACGCCGGTCTCGAGCACGGCCGTCACCAGCGGCTCCTGCGCTCCGGGGAGGCGGAGGTCGGCCGCGTCGCAGCCCTCACCCGAGGTGCCGTCGCCGAAGAGCCCGGCGATGTCGCCGACCACGACGACCGCCGCGTCGGAGCCGCGCACGAGGTCCACCGCCTCCTGCACGCCGTCGGTCGACGCGGAGGTGATCGAGCCGCCCTCCGCGAAGCGCACGCGCGACGAGCCGAACTCCTCCTGCAGCGCCGTCAGCACCGTCGGGATCGACAGGCCGAGGTCGTGCCCGGGGTGCTTGGAGAGCACGTGGTTGGGGAACGCGTAGCAGCCGACCAGGCTGCGGAACTGGTCCGCGGCTGGTCCCACGACGGCGAGCGAGCCGGAGGACAGCAGCCCCGCGACGTCCTCGTCGCGCAGCAGCACGACCGACTCCTCCGCGATCCGCGCCGAGATCGCGCGGTTGCGGGCGCTGTCGAGGTCGACCTCCTCGGCCCCCTCGGGCACCAGCGGGCCGCCGTCGAGCAGGCCCGCCTCGAACTTGTGGCGCAGGTGCCTGACGACGGAGCGGTCGAGGTCGGCCTCGTCGACGACTCCCTCGCGGATCAGGCGCGGCAGCTCGCCGTACGCGGCCGTCTGCGGCAGCTCGACGTCGACCCCGGCGTGCAGCGCCAGGCGCCCCGCGTCGGCCGCGTCGACCGCGACGTGGTGCATGGCCTGGAGGAACGGCACCGCCCAGTAGTCGGCGACGACCGTGCCCTCGAAGCCCCAGCGGTCGCGGAGCAGCGTCGTCAGCAGGTGCCGGCTGGCGCTGCTGGGCACGCCGTCGATGTCGGTGTACGAGGTCATCACGCTGCGGGCGCCGCCGTGCCGCAGGGCGGCCTCGAACGGAGGCAGCACCGTGTCGGCGAGCTCGCGCGGCCCCATGCTCACGGGGCCGTGGTTGCGGGCGCCGCGGGAGGCGGCGTACCCGGCGAAGTGCTTCAGCGTCGCGACGACACCGGTCCCCTCCAGCCCGGCCACGTAGGCGGCGCCGAGCTGCGAGACCAGATACGGGTCCTCGCCGAGGGTCTCCTCCACGCGGCCCCAGCGGTAGTCCTTCACGACGTCGACGACCGGGGCGAGGCCCTGGTGGATGCCGAGAGCGCGCATGTCCGAGCCGATCGCCTCCGCCATCTCGCCCACGAGCTCCTCGTGGAAGGTGGCCGCCCAGGCCAGCGGAGTGGGGAACGCGGTCGCGCCGTACGCGGCCAGGCCGGTCAGGCACTCCTCGTGCGCGATGGCCGGGATGCCGAGGCGGCTGCCGGCGACCACGCGCTCCTGCAGCTCGCGGAGCCGGCGGACGCCCTCCGCGACGGTCACCGGCTCGGTGCCGAACACGCGGGTCAGCTGGCCGAGGCCGCCGGTGAAGAGGTCGTCGCCCGCGGCGGGCCCGTCGTCGAGCTTCGGAGCGAAGTCGTCGGCGGAGTCGGTGAGCCAGACGGAGCCGAGCTGCGCCGCCTTCTCCTCGAGGGTGAGTTCCTGGGTCAGGAGGCGGGCGCGCTCGGCCGGAGGCAGAGCGCGGTCCCGCCAGTCCCGCCCGGGAGGACGCGCGGCGTCCGTCCCGGGCAGTGCTGGGGAAGCGTCGTGCATCAGCCCTTGAACGCCCCGTCCATGATCCCGGACACCATCCGGCGGCCGACGAAGAAGAACGCGATCAGCAGCGGGAGGGTGGCCATGAACGATCCGCCCATCGCCAGGGCGACGTCGATCGAGCGGTTGGCCTGCAGCTGCTTCAGCGCGATCTGCACCGTGAACAGCTCCGGCGACTTGAGGACGATGAACGGCCACATGAAGTCGTTCCAGACCGCGGTGAACGTGATCAGTCCGAGGACGAACGCCGCGGGGCGGACCACCGGGAAGGCGATGCGCCAGAACAGCTGCCACGAGTTGGCGCCGTCGATGCGGGCCGCCTGGATCAGCTCGTCGCTGACCGTCGTGGACATGTGCTGCCGCATCCAGAAGATCCCGAAGGCGCTGGCCAGGCCCGGCACGATGATCGCCTGGAGGGTGTCGACCCAGTCGAGCGCCGAGACGATCAGGTACTGCGGGATGATGCTCAGCTGCGCCGGCACCGTCATGGTCAGCAGCACGATCAGGAACAGCACGTTGCGGCCCGGGAACTGCAGCTTCGCGAAGGCGAAGCCGGCCATCGCGCAGAGGATCGCCGAGATGACGGCGATGCTCAGCGACACGATGAGGCTGTTCAGCATGGAGGCGATGAACGGGACGGTGTCGAACACCTTCTCGGCGATCGCCATGAAGTTCGTGCCCGGGTACAGGCGCGGCGGGATCGACGTGACGGCGGTCGCTCCGACCGATGCCACGACGAACATGTAGTAGAGCGGGAAGATCGAGACGAGCACTGCGATCACAAGGAAGACGTAGGTCGGCCAGCCGACTCCGCCGCCCTTCCCGCGCCGCTTCGGCAGCTGTGCCTTCTGGACCGTGGGGGCCAGCGTCTGCGGGACGGCCTGGTCGATCACATCCGACATCAGACGGCCTCCTTCCGGGTGCGGGTGGAGAGGTAGAAGTTGAGGAGGGAGACGAGGACCACGATCACGAACAGCACGACGCCGATGGCGGATCCGTAGCCGAACTTGAACTGGCCGAAGCCCTGCTCGTAGAGGAAGAGCGCCAGCGTCTGGCACTGCCGGCCTGCGCCGCAGGTGAGGCCCGATTCGGGAGCCACCAGGAGCGCCTCCGTGAAGATCTGCAGACCGCCGATGGTCGACATGATCACGGTGAAGACGATGATCGGGCGCAGCGCCGGGATCGTGAGGTGGCGGAACTGCTGCCAGCTGGACGCGCCGTCGACGGAGGCCGCCTCGAACATCTCGCGGGGCAGCGACTGCAGGCCCGCCAGGTAGAGGAGCGTGTTGTAGCCGAACCAGCGCCAGAAGACCATCGTCGAGATGACGATCCAGGAGCCGTAGTTCGTGGCGAGGAAATTGATCGACGGCAGTCCGAAGATGCCGAGGAACCAGTTGATCAGGCCGAAGTTCTTGTCGAAGATCTGCGCGAACACGATCGCGGTCGCCGCGACGGAGGTGATGTACGGCACCAGCAGCGCCATGCGGAAGAAGTTCGCCCAGCGGAGGCGGGCGTGGTTCAGCAGGTGCGCGAGGAAGAGGGCGAACAGCAGCTGGGGCACCGTCGAGATGATGAAGATGCCGAAGGTGTTGACCAGGGCGTTCCAGAACCGGGAGTCGGCGAAGAGCTGCTGGAAGTTCGCGATGCCGACGAAGGTCTGCTCGCCGATCGGGTTCCAGTCGAAGAGCGAGACGTAGAACGTGAACAGGAGCGGGAAGAGCCCGAAGACGATGAAGATGATGAAGAAGGGCGCGACGTACGCGTAGGGGGCGATCCGCTCCGAGAGGGAGTTGCGGATCCGCGCGGCCTTCTGGACCGGCGCGCTGGGCTGCTTGCGCTGCTTGCGGGGTGGTGCTGCTGTCACCGTTGACACGGGAGAACCTCCGTCGAGAAAGGGGGGAGGGGCCCGGCGCGCGAGGCGCCGGGCCGCTCGGGTGGGTGGGGCGATCAGCCGCCGATGGCCTGCTTGGCCGTGTCGAGTGCGGTCGACCACGCCTTGTCGGAGGTGACGTTGCCGGCCTCCAGCTCGACGAGGGTGTTGAGGAGTGCCCCGTTGATGGGGGTGGTGTCCGGTCCGTTGTAGAAGGACGGGAACTGCTCGACGGAGGTGGCCATGACCTCGCCGATCTTCGAGTCGCCGAAGAACGGGTCGGTGTACGACTGGACTTCTTCGCTCGCGACCGCCTCGGTGGCGGCGGGCAGCGTGCCCGAGGCCTTGAAGTGGTCGGTCTGGCCCTCGGCGGACATCATCGTCTTGATGTACTGCCAGGCGGCCTCGGGGTGCTCGGCGCGGGCGGGGATGGCGATGACGCTGCCGCCCCAGTTGCCGCCGATGCCGGGGACGCTGGTGACGCGCCAGTTGCCGGCGGTGTCGGGGGCGTCGGTCTTGATGCCGGCGAGGATCCACGAGGGGGCGATTGTCACGGCGAAGGCGCCGTTCGCGCGGCCCGGGGCCCAGCCCGAGGACCAGGCGGCGATGCCGGCGCTGATGCCGGCGTCCTTGGTGTCCACGGCGACCTGGAACGCGTCCTTCACCTGCGGGTTGGTGTCGTAGACCAGCTCGCCGTCGGGCGAGTAGTACTTCTCCGAGACCTGGTTGACGGTCGAGAAGAAGACGCTGGTCTCGATGTTGTCGACGAAGGGCTTGCCGGTCGCCTCGGTGTACTTCTTGCCGGTCTCGATGAAGGACGGCCAGTCCTTCCAGAGGTTCGCGACCTCGGCCGGGTCGGTCGGCAGGCCGGCCTGCTCGAAGAGGTCGGCGCGGTAGGCGAAGCCCAGTCCGCCGACGTCCGTCGGGACGCCCACGACGGAGCCGTCGTCGGCGGTCGCGGCGGACGCGGCCCACGGGAGGTAGGTGGAGGCGACGTCGTCGCCGCCGAGGGTGCGCAGGTCGAGGAAGTTCGAGCTGTTGGCGACGAACTGGGGCAGGTCGTCGTTCTGGATCATGACCAGGTCTGGCACCTTGCCGCCGGCGAGGGCCGCGGTGAGGGCGGTGGCGGTCTCGGTCGTGCTGCCGACCTCGGAGAGCTTGATCTTCGCGTCGGGCATCTTCGCGAGGTACTCGTCGACGCTGTCCTTGGCGTTGATGCCGGTGAAGGACCAGAAGGTGGCTTCGGCGTTCGGGTCGTCCGAGGCGCCTCCTCCCCCTCCGGACGAGCACCCGGTCAGGGTGAGCGCGACTACTGCTGCTGCTGCGGCTACGGCCGTCAGGCTTCTTTTCACGACAATTCCTCTTCGTTGGGGATTCGCAGGGTTTCGGTGAGGGCGGGCCTCAGAGAACGATCTCTTGGCGGCCAACCTAACCCGCCCGCGAGCACGACGCAAGCGAGAACCGGTCTCCGCGAGATAACGATCTCCGCCTAGTATCAAAGGGAAGTTTCGCAAATCGAGCAGTTCCGGACGGCCGCCCGCCGCCCCGTGCGAGTCTTCACCTCGATGCTCTCCCCACCGTGCTCCGCGGGGAGGCGCGGAAGCCGGAACCTCCCCTCGCAGAAGGAAGCAGCATGACTCGACCCACGCTGGTGGACGTCGCCCAGGCCGCAGGCGTCTCGCGCGCCACCGCCGCCCGGGTGCTGGCAGGCGGCACCAATGTCGACGTCCGGATGACCGCCGCGGTCGAGCGCGCCGCGAAGTCCCTCGGCTACGAGGCGAACAGCGCCGCTCGGATGCTCCGCGGCGGGCGGGCCGGGGCCATCGCCCTGATCGTCGCCTTCAACGAGCTCGACAGCCTCACCGGGACGTTCTTCACCTCGGTGCTGAAGGGCGCCGCGAAGGGCCTGTACGCCGGCGAGGTGCAGCCCGTGCTGCTGCCCGCCGACCACGACGACAGCGACCGGATCCCCCGCTTCCTCCGCTCGCGGGCCGTCGACGGCGCGATCGTGATCCTCCAGCACGAGATCACCCACCTCGCGCAGGCGCTGGCCGACTCCCCCGTGCCGATCGCCTGGGTCGGCCGCCCACGCGTCGCCCTTCCCGAGGACGCGATCGTCATCGACTCCGACAACTACGGAGGCGGACGCCTCGCCGCCCGCGCGCTCGCCGACTCCGGCCGCCGGCGCCTGGGCATCATCGCCGGCCCGCACGACATGGAACCCGCCCGCGACCGCATCCGCGGCTGGCGCGACGAGCTGACCGAGCTCGGCCTCGACCACAGCCCGATCGTGCACGGCGAGTTCACCCTCGAGAGCGGATCCGCCGCGATGGCGCGCCTCCTGCAGCGCCACCCCGACCTCGACGGCGTCTTCGCCTCGTCAGACCTGATGGCCAACGGCGCGATCCGCGTCCTGCAGGCGTCCGGCCGCCGCGTCCCCGCCGACGTCTCCGTGATCGGCTTCGACGACGTCGTCATCGCGACCACCTCGGATCCGACACTCACCACCATCCGCCAGCCCCTGGAGGACATGGGCCGCGTCGCCGCCGAGACCGTCGTCGCCGTCGTGCAGGGCCGCCCCGTCGACCGCCAGCCGATCCTCGCCACGACCCTCGTGCAGCGGGAGTCGGCGTGACCCCGCCTCCCCCGCACCGCCTGATCGTCAGCACCGACGCCGCGAACGAGGCCGACGACCAGTTCGCGATCGTCCAGGCGCTGCTCTCGACCACCCTCGACGTCCGCGGCCTCGTCGCCGCGCACTTCGGCCGGCCGGGAAGCATGGCGGAGTCGCGCGCCGAGATCGATCGGGTCGTCGGACTGGCGGGCTCCTCGGTCGTCGTCGTCGACGGCGCGGAGTCGGCCCTGCCCGCCGAGCCGTCCGACGGCGCCCGCCTGATCGTCGCGGAGGCGCTGCGCGACGCGGGCCGGCTGTGGATCGCCGTGCTCCCTTCACGCCCTCGAACCGCGTGGGGTCGTTGATCAGCAGCCGCTTGCCTTCAGCCAGGACCGCGTTGTTGGCGGTGTCCCACGCGACCCCGAGTCCCTCGGCGACACGTGCGACGGTGAGGTGTGCGACCACGATCCCTTCCAGCGCCCACCGCAGCCCGGTGCGCGAGAGCTTCGCGCGTGGCTCCGCCGCGGCGCTGGTGTTTTGGCGCCACACGTGTCCGCAGTCGGCACAGCGGTAGCGGCGCACTACAACTTCCAGCACGGTCGGTCGCCAGCCCAGCGGCTCGTGGGCCAACCGCCGGATCACGGTGTCACGAGCAGCGCCTTCGCTGCCGCACCGTCGGCACCACTGATCTGGTTCCACCACGCGGCACGCGAGGACCGCACGATCCGGTTCAAGTCGTTGTCCGGTCACGCTCAGACCGAGGCCGTCGAGTCGAGCGAAGGCGGTCAGGTCAGGGCGGCCGAAGCCGACCGGCGGGGTAGCGTCGGTCACGTCGAGGTCTTTCGGATGGATGGCGTAGGAACCTCCGTCGTCGGGAGACCTCGACGTCTATCTGCGGACCGACGCGCCCGGCCGACCTACACCGTCATCTGAGAAGACCCCTGAAACGTCTTCGCCGACGACGGGGCCGGCGAGGAGGAGGGCGCGGTGAGTTAAAAGAATGGAGCTTGCTCGGCTTCGACGCCGCCGCAAGCTCCGGTGAAACGGTCGGTACTGGTCGGTCGTCGTCGGTCACCACCGGGTGGCGGCGTCCTCCACGCTCGGCGTTTGCGCAGGTCAGCGGCTCGTTCGCCCAGTGGGCGCATCAAGCGATAGACGCAAAACCGACGTCATTAGGTCGTCCGTTCGATTCCGACAGGCGGCTCCGGCGAACCGTTCTGGTGGTCGCGCGATGCGCTGGCCTCACGGCTCTGCCCGACACCGACGTCGCTCTCCTCTGCGACGGACCCCTCGCCGGCTGAGCGCTCGCGGCCGGCATCCTGTCCGTGTGCCGATAGGCCTCGCACCGCTCGGCAACGCAGCGTGGCGTTGCGTCGCGACCTGGCGACGGCTCGGCGGGGCGCGATCGTCTCGTGCGTTGGCGGACTACGGGAGCTTGGACGCGAGGACGTCGGCCGCCAGGATCTCGGGTGCTGAGCCGAGGAGGTGCTGGTTGGCCATCAGGGCTGCGACGATGGCGCCGTTGGCGTGGGCGTCGCGAGCGGCTTCGTCGGGGAATGCATCGAAGATCCAGAAGGTGTCGGCGTGGGTCCTGACCGCGAACCAGACAATCGTTCCTACTTCTTCGTTGGCGAGTGCGACAGCGCCGGCGAGCAGATCGGCGACCGCGTCGTGCTGTCCATCGGCCGCGACGATCTTGGCGACGAAGGCATACGGAAGTGATGCGGGTGTGGACATGAGGGACTCTCCTTGACGTCGGGGTTCTTCGTGGGACGAGTTCAGCGTATGACGAGCGAGGGCCGGTGGGGAGTGGCGTATACGGCAGTATTGCTATTGTTTACGTCATGCGTATCGGACTGATCGCGATCGACGGCTGCTTCGGTTCGGCTATCGCGTCGATCATCGACATCGTGCGGGTGGCCGACGGAGCCCGCGGCGATGTCGACCCGCGGATCGACCCGATCGAACTCGCCATCCTCGGACCGAAACGGCGAGTGACCACGACGGCATCGATGACCCTGTCGGTGGACCACCCGCTGTCGGAGTCCGGAGAGTTCGACGTGGTCGTCGTCCCTGCGCTTGGAACCCTTACGGCCGCCGCTACCAACGACGTCCTCCAGAGCCGAGATGCTCGTTCGGTCATCGCCTCGCTCGGGCGCCTCGACGAGGCGACCACCCGGATCGCCGCGGCGTGCACCGGCGTGTTCGCTGTCGCCGAGACCGGACGGATGCATCATCGGAGGGCGACGACCAGCTGGTTCCTGGGGCCGGAGTTCCTGAAGCGCTATCCGACCGTCGCCCTCGATCTCGACACCATGGTCGTGGTCGACGGGAACCTCGTCACCGCCGGCGCCGCGTTCGCCCACATCGACCTCGCGCTCTCACTCGTGCGATCGATCAGCCCCGACCTGGCCCAACATGTCGCCAAGCTCCTCATCATCGACGAGCGTCCGTCTCAGGCGGCCTTCGTCGCCTACGAACATCTCCGGCACGAGGACCCGATCGTCGTCGAGTTCGAACGCTTCGTGCGCGCCCGCCTGGACGAACCGTTCAACGTCGCCTTCGTCGCGCAGTCGCTCGGCACCAGCCGGCGCACCCTCGAACGACGAGTCCGTGCGGCGCTCAACCTCACTCCGCTCGGCTTCGTCCAACGGCTTCGCATCGAACGAGCTCGGCACCTCTCAGCAACCACGGACTTCACCTCCGCCGAGATCGCGCTACGGGTCGGCTACGCGAATGCCGAGACTCTGCGCTCCCTCCTGCGCAGGGAGCGACGCCGTTCCTGACCTATCGCCATGCCTGTAGCCGGTGTCCTAGCGCTCGACTGGAACCACCTCTCAGCACGTCGCGTCGACGCTCCTGCGTCGCCCCTGGACGACCCACTCGACACGCCCGCAGCACAGGTCATGTGACGTGTCCCGGCTTCCCGGACGGTCGGGGTTGGGTGGCTGTGATGTCGCTGCGTTCTCGTCGAGGGGGTCAGCAGACTCGATCAGGGTCGACTGGGATGAGACGCGAAGGCGGTCAGGTCAGGGCGGCCGAAGCCGGCCGGCGGGGTAGCGTCGGACACGTCGAGGTCTTTCGGACGGATGGCGTAGGAACCTCCGTCGTCGGGTGACCTCGACGTCTATCTGCGGACCGACGCTCCCGGCCGACCTACACCGTCATCTAGGAAGAGCCGCTAAAGGATCCCCATACGGAACGGATGCAGCGCCCGTTCCTTGGTCCGTGTCACGCCGGCGGTGCACCGCGCTTCGCGCGCGTGGTTAGGGGATGAACTCTTGGGACCAGTAATCGGCCCGCACCTTCAGGAGAGGTCCCTCGATGGCGGAACTGACCGTGATGGTGCGCGGGTCCCAAAGCGTTCCTGCGATGCGCGCTTGCGGCGTCGTTCCGAGCTCGCTCGACAGCTGCTCGGGAGTCATCGCGTCGGGCGGGCGCACCGAGAACAGCCGCCAGCATCCACCGGAGGCGCACTCGACGGTCTCGCTGACGAGCTCGCTTCCGGCCGGAAAGTCGATGGCCGAGGCCGCCGGCACGTCCCCCTCGGTCCGGAAGACGGCCAGACCGGCGTAGTACACGAAAGCGCAGAGGACGGCTGCAGCCGCGATCGTCGCTCCCGCGACGACGAGCGGGTGTCCGCGCTTTCGGGGCTCATCCATAAGTCCGGACCCTAGCAAGGCGCTGTAGCCCCTAGCTGGCCTCAGCGGAGGGAACCGCGACCACTCCATCCAGTCGCCCCAACCGCACGACCAAGGGAAGAGCGAGGACGTCGCTTACCCTGAGCCAGTGGGGACATTCTCGAAGGCGCGAAAAACGGTCGCGATCGCAGCATGCCTGATCGTCGTCACGGGATGCACGCCACAGCCTGAACCGCCGGCTCCGCCTCCGGTGTCCACAGACAGCAGCTCCGACGCCGCACTGACCGGTGACCTTGGCGTGGCAACGTTCACGGGGAGCGATGGGACGGCCGGCAGCATCCGTTTGAGTGCGGCTGATGGCCGGCTGGCTCTGGCATCAGACGAGCTCGACATTCCCGCCGCGACCGCATCTTCCTCAGGTTCCGTTGCGGTCATGGCAGCGCTGGACCCGATCGATGAGGGCGCCACCTGTTTCGACATTGCTTTCCCAATGGGTCTCGCGGATGCGGAGCCAGGGAAGCCCTACAAGGCCTGGCGGAACCTCGCAGAGTTCCACGGCGACCCGACAGCGATCGATCAGCTCGTCATCACCACCAAGCCCCAGAACGACCCCGACTGCTCGATGAGGATCATTGCTGTCGCTGACGTCCAATGGAGCGTGAAGCCTCAACGCAGTGATCTCGTCGCCCAGGACGCCGGGCCGCGTGCAGCAGCGCGTGGCGAAACGACATCGACGGACGGAATGCCGACGTCGTACACGGTCGCTCGCAACGACCTCGCAGAGGACGTCGCGGCACGATTCGACATGACGGCCGATGACCTGTTCTACCTCAACCCGTTCCGCTTCCCTTCCGACGAAATTCTGCGCGTCGGCGAAGAATTGAACCTCGCCGTCGCGGCGCGATGACCTCCACGCGGGCCACTCGATACCGGGCCTGACGCTCCGGCTCTTGATCAATCTGGTGGAGCGCGGTGCATGATGTCCCGATGAACGTTGGAGAGCCCCCGCGACCGAGTGCAGCGACGCCCATCGTTCTCGCCTTGGTTTTCGGTGGGCTTGCAGCCGCCGTGGGAGCCGTAGCCTCCATCTACATGTGGGACCCGAGCGAGACGTGCAGGACCCGCGGCGGAGGCAGCCTGACGGGAGAGGGGTTCCTCTGGAACCCGCTGTGCTCGGATGGGTCAACCGTTCAGCCGATATGGATGACGTTGACGACTGCTGCGGCGTTGATCGTGGCTGTGACATGCGTCGTCATCGCGGCCATCCGCCAAGCTGAACGTGACGGACGCGAAACTGCGTCGCCCGACGTTCTGCACGACTACTCGCGCCAGACCCTGCCGGAAGACAACGGTCTCCGCAAGCTGGGCGACGAATGGTGACAGACGGTGACTCTCAGGGGTTCTATCGTCTCGCCGTAGCAATGCGGCGTGCATCGGTCTACTGATCCGCGTTCGGGTGACCGCTCAACGATCCTCTAACGGGACAGCGCAGTGTGGTTGTGCATTCGTTTGAGACTGGAACTGTTGAATGAGCATCAACGATGGGGGGTCTCCCGATGGTCGACGTGATTGCCGAACCGTCGCAGCGTGATTTCGTGCGTGCACGATGGCGGCGACGACTGCGGGGAGTGGCGCCTGCTTCCTTCGTCCTGGTGACACTGCTCGGCCTGTTCGGACCCTTCGTCGGCGCCTTCGAGCTCGGTATGAAGTGGGGCGAAGCGCTCGGCTGGGGAACGATCGTGCTGGGCAGCTGGATCCCGACACTGTTCGAGCTCGAGTGGATCCTTCTCATCGTCGGCGCCAGCGCCGCGATCACGCGATTAGCCCTCGCTCCCGAGTCACCGCCGACGACACGACCACGGCGACTCGTCACCACCGTCGCGCTCGTGACCGGCGGCGTGATCCTCACACTCGCCGTCCCTCTCGCCCTCTTCAGCTCACTGATCTTCAACAGCTCCGTCTACAAGGTGCTACCGACCGCGAGCGAGAACGGATGCCGAGTCGCCGTGCACCAGCACTCGTTCCTCACCTCCGCCGGCGGGGTCATCGGGGTCGTGCAACCGGGCGAAATGTCGGTCGAATGGATGTCCACCTACTACAGCGACGACGGCTACCTCCCCTTCGGCGCCAACGGGTACACACTCCAGTGGCGAGGAAACACGGCAATCATCACTCTCGGGGACGGCCCTGTTCAATCCACTGAACTCGCCCCACACGCAGACCTAGCATCGAAAGACCCCGTCACCTGCGGCTGACGGCGAGCCATGGATAGAGCAGATGCCGGGAGCCTTCGGCGTCGGCTTTACCCTCTGCGAGCAGATCCGACATCGAGGCAGCGAAGCAGGACCGAACATCATCTGTAACAGCAGCGCGGCTGGCGACATGTCCCAGGTATGAGCCCACCACAGTCCGCCCGCGAGGCGAGCTTCTCCGAGCTGTACGAACGCGAGTACGTCAGCGTCGTCAGATTCCTGAGGCGTCGCACTGACCCCGACCGTGCCGCCGACCTCGCGCACGAGGCGTTCCTGATCGCCTGGCGCCGACACGACACCGCGCCATCGGAGGACGAGCCCGCGCGCGCGTGGCTGTTCACCATCGCCCGGAACTGTCTTCTCAACGACCTCCGCGGTCAGCAGCGCACCGCCGCGCTCGCGATCCGGGTCGCTGCTCATACCGACGCGGCCGCGCGGTCACCGGAGGACGCGATCGCGACCCGGCTCGACCTCTACCAGGCGTGGCAGCAGTTCAAACCGCAGCACCAGGAAGCGATCGCGCTGACAGCCTGGGAAGGACTCGACTCCCCCTCCGCGGCCGGAGTGCTCGGCATCACCGCGGTCGCCTTCCGACTCCGACTTCACCGAGCACGCACCGCGCTGCGGGCACTGCTCGATCCCCCTTCGCACCAGCACCACGCGCCCGCCTTGGAGGCATCATGACCACGCCCGAACTCCTCGCCACGAAAGACCTCGACCCGGCCGCGCACTACGAGCTCGACGGGACGGCCCGCGAGGCCGCCGCAGCAAGGCTCCAGATGATCCTCCACACCGTCCCGGTGGCCGCTCGGGAGCCCGCCGCTCGGCGCCCTCGGGGATGGCAGTTCATCCTTCCCGCAGGACTCGCGGCCGCAGCACTGGGGGTCGCTCTCGCCGTCCTGCCGTCCGATGTCGACTCCCGCGCGTACGCCTCGTGGACCTCTACGGCAGCCGTCGCCACCGCCTCCGATCTGGCCACCGCCAGCGAAGCGTGCGCGTCAGGTGACGCGGAGCAGCTCGCGCAGCCGGCGATCGGGGAACGGCGCGGCGACTGGGTGATGCTCTCCTACACGACGCCCCGTCAGCGGGCGTGCCTCATCGAGATCCCCGCTGGGACGAGCACTGCTGGGAGGGCGCTCATCAGTTCCACTGGAAGCGAGAGCGGCTTCACTCCGCTCGCCGGCGAGTACACGCAGGGCGGCATCAGCCAGTTCACCGGCGAGAACCTCCCGCCCGCCGTCTTCACCAGCGGCGACGTCGGCTCGGACGTGACCAGGCTCACCATCCGCACCGGTGACGGCACGAGCGTCCTCGCCACGATCACAGACGGCCACTGGGCCGCGTGGTGGCCCGGAACCGGCCTCACCGAGGGAGGCGAGACAGGCCGCGGCGGACCGGAGCCGACCTTCACCGTCACGCTCACCTTCCGCGACGGAAACACCATCACCGACGCCAGGGAATCCTTCAACGAAACCACCCGGTAGACGATCCCCATACGGACGCCTCGATCGGCGGGCGGACCTCTCGCGGTTACCTAGCAAGCAGACCGTCCTCACTGGCTAGTCTTCGCTCGTGACCTCTCCGGCCTTCGCAATAGACCTCGACCGCGCTCGCTTCCGAATCGGTGTCTTCGCGGTCGTTCACTTCGCACTCGCCGTCGCACTTGTCCCGTTCACGCTGCTGCACTACGGCAACCTGATGCACCCGGCCTTCGATGAAGCACAGGACCTGCGCGATTTCGGACCAGCCGTGCAGTGGGCAACGCTTGGCGCATGGGTGCCGGTCCTCGTGACACCCGTCGTCGCCTTCATCACCGTCCGCCGACTCGCTCACCCTCGCCAGCGCTACTGGATCGTGCCGATCATCGGCATCGCCGCCTCAGTGACACTCCACTTCCTGCCGTACCTCTTCTTCGAGACGCCGCAGCTACCCACCGGCGGCTGAGGGGGCGTTAGCTGCGCCGACTAGTGACCGTGCAGGGATCCCCATACGGGACGACCGCCTTGGCCGCCCGCGGCGGACGCTGCGGACGACTCGACGCGTCCCGCACTTCTTTCTCGTGGAGGGTCTGAGCAGTGGTCTTTCAAGCAGGACCGGCGGACGTAGCCTTCTCAGCATGACGACGCCGGCTGAGTCCGTGCCCCTGACCAGCCGACGCCCGCCGCAGCGGCGGCGGCACGGGGCGCTGCTGTTCCTCCGAGACGTGGTGGTCATCGTCCTGGTAGCGGTTCTGGTTTCCAGCCTGGTCAAGACGTTCCTCGTGCGGTCGTTCTACATTCCGTCGTCTTCGATGAACAACACGCTGGTGCAGGACGACCGCATCATCGTCAACGAGCTCGTCCCCGATGTCGTGCCTCTCTCCCGCGGAGACGTCATCGTGTTCAAGGACCCGGGCGGATGGCTTCAGCCCGTCCCGCAGGCCGAGGACACGTCCATTGCCGGGCTGTTCGAGAACACGCTGCAGGCGGTGGGACTGGCGCCCGAGGAGACCAACGATCACCTCATCAAGCGGCTGATCGGGCTTCCTGGCGATCACGTCGTCTGCTGCACGCCGTTGGGGCAGATGACGGTGAACGGGCAGCCCCTCGATGAGGCCTCGTACATCAAGGACGGCGAGAACGCCCCGGCCGCGTCGAGTATCCCGTTCGATGTCACCGTGCCTGCCGATGGGCTCTGGGTGATGGGCGACAACCGGGAGAACTCCGCCGACTCCCGCCTCCAACAGGGCACGCCCTCCAAGGGCTTCGTGCCGATCAATAATGTGACCGGCCGAGCCGTCGCGATCACGTGGCCGATCGACCGATGGCGCTGGCTCGACAACTTCCCCAACACGTTCCAGGGCCTCGATCCACGCTAGAAGCGACCTCCTACAGAATCAGCCTGGGCGAGCCGACCGATCCCCTAGCCCCACCGGGCAAAGGACGCCATGCTCGCGTCGCTTGTGCAGACGACCTCGAGCATTCGAATGTTCACGGTCGTCTGCACGAGTGCCGCAACGGCACGAAGAGTCGTGCAGGCGACCGCGAGGAACGACACTGATTGTCAGTGTTCGCACTCCTCTGCACGCGGGCGCTGCGCCGCGCGATTGCGCGGATGTCGGCCGCCGCTCAGCCGTCGACGTCGCGCTTTACACCTGGTCGACGTCGAGACGTTGGCCGGCGCTGCGCGGGTGTCCGGATAGCGACCCCTATACGGGACAGAGCGGCGGGCAGGCGTCGGTCGTCCTCGTCCTGCTGCAGCCCGATAGTGGAGTCGCGTCGACTTCGACGCGACCAACAGGTCCTCGTGGGAGAGCCGAAGCATGCACCCCAACGATCTCGGGTCGGGCGTAGTCGTGTTCGACGACCTCGATGTTCGATTCGAGGAGGTCCGGGCATCGTCTTGTCGCGAGAAGTTCTCTTGGCGGTGGACAGCGCATGGGATGCGGCGGTGCTGGCGAACCCGGTCCTCTTCGACGGGCCAGTGGTCCTAGCAAGTGATTAGTGGTAAGACGTCCACACGCCGTGAGATGGGGCCGACACGTTCTCGGCGCCGTCCCGAACCACACCTTCGGTCACCATCGATGGAACCAAGGAACCTTCGTGGGCGATCAAGTAGTGCTCGCTTCCCCGAGCGACACTGATTGCACAACTTACTGCGGAGACGATCTGGTCCTCGGTGCCGAGCTGCTCTAGATGCTCTCGCGTTGCTTCATTCATTACCAGAACACCCGCTCTCCCGCCCGTACGCGGTCGGAGAAGTAGCGCTCCGTCGTTCGTTTCGTTGACAAAGAACGCTGATCTCAAAACCTCTTGAACCAACATTCTTCCGACGCTACTACTTCAGTTAGCATCCCGCCACGTTCCTGGCAGAATCCTGGGAGAGTGAGATGATATCGAAGAGCCTGTGCTCAGCATGTTCGGGAAGCTAATTAATTTGGGGTAGGAAATGAGAAGCAAAATAAAGCTTTTAGCAGCGCCCTTTTTCGTCGCGGCTCTTGTGGGAGTGATAGGAGCACCAGCGGCAGTGGCCACCAACGAGCAGCCGCGCGTTTCTGTCGCGACGCTTGAGCAGCCATCTGAGGGTAGGTGGGTGGTTGACAATCCCGCCGCAGGAAATAGTCAGCCGCAGGCTCGTGCGGATGTCGGATGCGCTGCAGGGACCACGAGCTACCCTCAGGCTCCCGCATACGAGTGCCTGTCGGTGTTCCAGGACGAGAGCGGAGAGAAGGTTGTCTTTAGACAAGGCCAGTCAGGAGACGGGGCTTTCGGGTATCTTCACGGGTTGCTTGATCACGACGTGGAGGAACAAACCGTGGACGCCGTCGTTTCTGCGAGCGCGGGCGGCCTGCTTCAGGCGAACGGTCGGTACCTGTACGGTGCGGTCTTCATTAAGGATGGTGAGCCTGAAATCCGATTCGAGACTTACCAGGACCGCGCCGGCTCGACCGCCAGTCCGGACAGTTTTGAGACGGGGATTATCACGTCGTTCTGCAAGGGCCCGGGACTCCAGGACCCGGCGGAAAGGTGCCCGGCTTGGGTTAATGCAACTCTTCCTGCAGGAGTTGGCTAGTCGAACTAATGCAGTAGCGTCGTCCGCATCAGAGCGGACGCCGCCAACGAGGGAGCCCGCGGCATCACCCAGTGCTCGGTCAGCGGTTCGGCGCGGAACGGCTGCAAGATCGACACCTGGGCGGGCGTCGCATTTTAGCTAGGCCTTCGGGCACGGTGTGAAGGACAGTTACCGCAACGGCGTCATCATCGCGAGGTTCCCAGTCGGGTACCGTGCCACGGACAACTCCGCTCGGTACAGCTCGCCGGAGTGAACCACTCCTGCCCTCAGTTCACGACTGCTGAAGGATCCCCAGACGGGGCGTCGCTGGTGCTGTTAGGCAGATCGAACCGACTGAAGAGCGTTAGCGTGAATCTCGTCGCGAGGAGGTCGGATGCGAGATGACTCGAGAGAGCTGAGTCGGCCCTCCACGGCGGACCTGCGCGAACAGACCGCAGCGCTCCTTCTAGGCATCTCCACCACCAGAGACGTCATCGCGCTAGCAGCAGATCTCCTCGTGGACGGACACGACAGTCCTTCGCTGACCGCTCTCGCCTCCCTCTACGCAAGTGCAACGTCCCCTGAGGTCTTCGACCTCAGTTCGACCGCCCTCGTCGAAGCTGGTGACCCGCCGCTCGACAGGGACAGCGAGGAGATCCCGCTCCTCGCCCTTCGAGTCGCATGCCGACGCTTTCTTGCCGGCGACCTGGACGTCCGAGCGTTCTCCTCGTGGGCTCACGACCTGATCGGCCACAACGGGCCGGAAGCAGCGCAGCCCTTTGTCGAAGTGGACGACGTGCTCGACCTGCACACGGTGTCCCCTCGCTCCAGGAGAGTCGCTCGCCGCTACAGCGAAGAAGTCGCCCAACTCGCCGCCACCTACCTCGCATCGACAGCAGCGCGCCCGAAGGACCACCGCTAGCTGCACCGTCCGGTCAACGATCCCCGAACGGGACAGCACCAATCGCTGGTGCAGAGCCGAGATGCCAGGCGCTCCGTCTAGGCCAGGGCGTTCGGTTTTCCATGCTGGTTCAAGTGAAAATCGGAACGGCTCAGGTGGCGGCCTGATTCATCAGCTGCGCGGCCATCCCAGTCAGGATGATCAGACCGATTCCGGTCCAGGGGATCCATGCGTCGAGCCCGCGCTGTCCGACTTTGAAGAGGAGTGCCACGATCACAGCCACCGCGTTGGCGAGGGCGCCGAAGAAGCCGACCGCCATCCCCGCATTAGCCAGCCCACTGTCGCAGGGCGTGCCGCTTGCGCACGAGTCCGTTGCGAAGCCCATCATGACGCTGCTCAGCATCGTCCACAGGGTGGCCGGCAGGAGCACGGCGACACCGAGACCGATCGCCCAACGGTTAGCTCGGTCGCTGGAGTCGTCCACGCTCGTCACCGTACGCCCTTCCGACAGCCGACAGCCTCTGCTCGCACCGCCTGTCTATGGGGCGTAGCTGCCCTCAGTAGCCCTTGCTTGCGTAGCGTTGCTCGCTGTCGATAGGACCGATGTGCAGGACGCTCCCTCTGCCCGCGCAGAGCGGCATCGCGCCCGTCTCGATGGGTTTCGCGGCGGAGGCCCCGGGGATGATCACCTCAAGCTGTTCGGCGTCCACGCGCTGCTCGCAGGAGGCGATCGTGTCGGGCGAGTCGTCCCAGAAAACCCACGAGTACGCAGACGCGCCGGGCGCGAGCTCGACGGGAACGTCTTCGACGCCGTTGAGGTCGGAGTGATCGACGGTCGTGACCACCGCGCCCGCGGAGTCGATCGCGGCCGGCTCGAGGTAGCCGACGAGCGCGCACGGCTGCTGTCCCGCGTTCGTCAGGACGAAGTACCCGCTTCGCCCGGATCCGATCTCGGCCTCCAGGCTCACCGTGACGGCGTCCTGGCAAGCCGTCGCTACCGCCGCGGGCGTCTGCGAAGGACTCGGAGACGGGTCAGCCACCGTCGCGGTCGGCGTCGACGTTGCGGCGGATGCCGCCGGCGATGAGTCGGCGACTCCGCTGGCTTCTGCTGTTCCTCCCGCGCCGGCGGAACCAGTGAGGACGAGGACGAGCGCGGCCCCAGCGACGAGGGCCGGACGTGCGCGGTGAGTCACCGCATTACCGAACACTAAGGGACTGGAATCGCCGACCAAGCGCAACCAGGTCGAGACGCCCGGAAGGCGATCCCGATACGGGACGGTGCTGGCCGCGCCTGCCGGTTGCAAGTAGACGAAGGCGCGGTCACGAGTACGGTGGCGCCGTGAAACGAACAGGCGAGGGAATGGCGGGACGGCATTGCGCCTCTACGGCGCTTATCGCCGCTGGCGCACTGATGCTCGCCGCGTGCTCAGGTTCACCAGCTCCGGAGGGTGATCCGATCCGGGCAGCTCGCGCGTTGCGCGACGCACCATCGGTCGTGCAGGAAGGCAACGCTGCCGACACCTGCGGAGAGTTCGTGCTTGATCAAACCGAGCTCGTGCCAAGCAACGCCGTTGCATGCCTGGACACGGCAGCAGCAGCGGGCAAGGAGGCGGAGCTCGCCTGGAGTTCTCTCACGGATGAAGGTGATCCCGTGGTCTCTTTCGCCTACACGGCACCCTGGAACGCAGGGATCGTCTTCTCTCTGACCAACGAATATGACTCCTACGCAGGTGATCCCGGTTGGACCACCGGCCTCTGCCCGGACGCAACCACCGCAACCTCCAACTTCAGCCCCGACACGTGCCCCGGCCCTGTGGAGGGATGAGTCCGCACGCACGAAAGAAGTGGCCGCTCACGGATCCCCATACGGAACGACGGCAAGCGGCGGTCATCTTGACCACTATGGCTAGGGCGCGTCCGACCGGACCTTCACAGTGTCGCCGTCGATCGAGAAGTGAAGTCCACTGCCCTCCGGGTACTCGGCAACGAGCTCGGGCGGCATCTCTGGAGTAACCGTCGCTTGTACCGAGGCGGGGAAGGACCCTGCGCTGCATCCGTTGATGTACAGCGCCCCATCAGTCAAGACCGTAGAGAGCACGACTAGGCACGAACCGGGGCCACCCTCCGAGCCGCCGGTTCGCAGGATGGTCAGGCCATGGAAATCGTCAGTAGCGAAAGCATCGGCGAAGCCGTTCTCCGCCCACTTCTCCGACTCGCTCAGTTGCAACGCAGCAACCTCGCGGCCTGGAGCGCCAGTGGCCCAGATCGTGCCCGCGAGCACGATGAGCGCGGTCGCGACGACGGACGCCGCCCACAGGCCGATCCACCGCTTGCCCAACCTGGTAGGGCCCGCAAGACGTATCGAGGACGAAGCATCACCCGGTGTCACGACCTCCTCCGGGGAGGTCGTTCGTAAGTCACGGAAGGAGGGATCAGACGATCCCGCGCCCTCCCCTAACGGCACATCTCCGCGGAGGAGACGCAGGCGCTCTTGCGCGCCTCGATCCAGCCCCAAGTCACCGTCTCGCCCGTAGGTCCGCCTCTGCAGCTCCTCAAGCTCGGCCCGCTCCGATTCACTCATCTGTAGGAGTCTCGCAGCGCCACCCATCGCGCAAGCATCTGATGCCAGTTCGCTGATGGAGCATCCGATCAACAACTCGCCCTGCGCGCCGCCCGCAACCGATTCGCAGCGGACCGCAGGCGGGACTGGGATGCTCCTCTGCGCCTACCCGACTCAGCCGCGGGGTCGAAGACGTCCGGTCAACGATCCCCTAACGGAACGGCCAACAGCCTCGGGTGAGCCTCTAGGGACGGGCAGCTAGGCGCTCCCGAATTCCGGGGGCTTTTGAGTCGAGATCAGACGGTGCCTGGAGGTGCCGTGCCCTCGGGGTTGGGGATGACATCGCCCGTTCGGCGGTCAACCAGTGGGATGCCTACCGGCCAGGGCGCGCCCGTGATGCGGTAGCCGGCGGACGTCTCCTCTTCGAGGCGGACACTCCCGTATCGAGTGAAGACGAGGGCGACGACGATGCTGACAAAGAAGGCGGCCATCAAGCCATAGAGCGGGACGGCGACAAGAGGCTGCTGCCGGACGCCGAGCGGCAGCAGCCACAACAGCAAGAGGAACAGGACGATGCACGCCGTACCGGCGAGAGCCACCCAGCCGGCTCGGGCCGCGTATCCGGTCGAGTCGACCCCGGGGAGCAGCCGAACGGTGGTGGGCCTGACTTCTGCCACGTCCTCAGCCATTCCGGCCGCCGATGCGAGGAGGCGGAGTCGGTTCGCCAGCACCGAGACAGTGACGGCGGGAAGGTGCTGCACACCGGCGCCGCCGGGGCGCAGCGGGATCTCCGCGGTGAGTGCGCGTTCTCCGTGTCGCACCCGGATGCGTAGTCCGCCGAGCCGCGACATGGGGCTTGGGCCGTTCATCGCAACGACGCGGCTCCACAGCAGCACCGCGCCCGGCTCCGCCTGGTTGCGGTCGTCCCAGAACTCTAGGCCCTCCGCGGTACCGAGGATCAGCGGGTGCTGGCTACGGCTGAGGCGGGGGTAGTCGGGCGCGAGCGCTCGAATGGCGACCTCAGCGCGGTAGTCGACGGCTGGGTACAGCACGATCGACTCGGCGCTGCGCTTCGCGAACTCGGCCGATGCCACGAACAGATCCTACGAGCGGATCCGTGCTCTTCTCGATCAGCACTCACCGCCAGCGCCGGTGAACCGCTGACCGATCCCCATACGGGACGCTACGAAGTGCCCGCCGCTCCAACAGCGCACAGGATTAGCCAGCCGCCTTCGAGAGTCGAAACATCTCAGACAGGGGCCACCCCAGCGAGCGGCCGATCACTACTTCGATGCATCACCGCCCAATGTGTCGCCCTAGTAGTACGAAGTGTATTACTGTGCAGATACACCTAGGGGGTAACCACATGTTTCTGATTCAGCTCCTCCAGTTCGGTCCGGCAACTGCTGGGCTTCTTCTTGCGGCTGGAGCCCACTGGCTGACTCGCCACGACGGCGTGGCGCTTCCCGCGCGCGTCAGGGCATCAACCGCTGTTGGCATGATCCTCACAGTGATCGCAGCTGTCCTTTTCTCGGCGTGGTGGGTGTACCCCTGGTGGGTTCCGGCGACGGTCGACTGGTTGGTCTACGTCCAGCTGTCACGCTTCCTGATCCCACTCGTGCTGACCGTCGTCCCTCTCGCCTTCCTCGCAGTTCCCGCACGGTCAGAGAAGAGAGTCGGCACTGCCGAGCTCGCCCCGCGAACGGTGATGACCTTCACCTCGCGGCGGCGGCTGATCGGCACCGCGATCGTGACGCTGCTCGCAGTCGTCGTGGCGATCGTCGCGGGGGCCGCATCAACGACCGATGAAGCCGGCCGACACGTGATGTTCGAACTGCCGATCTCGGAGAACACCACCGCCAGCACCACGATCTACGGCTGGTGGTACTCCCTGCCGTGTCTTGCGGTTCTCCTGCTCCTCCTACTGCTGACAGCGCTCGTCCTGCGAGGAATCTCGCTCCCGCCACTCTCAGCAGATCGCGCCGCCGACAGCGCTCAACGCGCCACACGAACACGCAATGTTCTCGCGGCGCTGAGTGGTGGACTTCTCCTGCATCTGGGCGTCGTCCTCGTGTCGCTTTACGGGACATCGACCATGAGGACGGAACTCAGCGCAGGTGCTTCCGGGCAAGTGCAGTTCGGAACCTCATTTGCTGCGCTGGGCTCGTTTTTTCAGGTCAGCGGCTATGCCTGCTTCGTACTCGCATTCGCCTTCTGGGGTAGTGTCCTCCTCTCCACTCTCTCTGCGAGCAGCCGTCGCCTCGCTACGTCCTCGGCACGATGATCATCACGCTCACCGAGACCGGCGCTCCCTTCACCGATCAGATCCAGGACCAGATCCGAGGGTTGATCGCGACCGGCGTTCTCGCTGCCGATCAACGGCTCCCCTCGGTACGACAACTCGCGACCGACCTCGGGGTTGCTCCTGGCACAGTCGCCAAGGCCTACAAAGCGCTCGAGAGCGAGAAGATACTCGTCACGCGGACCGGAAGCGGAACACGGGTCAGTGACTCCGTCTCCGCAACACCACGAGCCGTGCTCACCGCAGCTCACCGACTCGTGGCCGAAAGCAAGCACGAAGGTCTCAGTCGCTCCGAATTGATGCGCGTACTGGGCGCCATCTGGCCTGACTGACCGCGCAGGAAACCCCGGCATGCGCTCGCTGATCCACGAGTGGAAGCGAGACCATGCGACCGAACGGCATGAGCTCGTGGCGACGCTTCGAGCCGACGTCGATCAGGTGCGCTGCAAGGCCGAGAAGATCACCTGACTCGCCAGAGCAGCTGTCGGCGCTGCACAGGTTCCCAGTGGCCCCTGTAACGCCCGAAAGACGATCCCTCTGCGGAACAGTTCGGCGGCGCTCGCGTCGGTTGTGCAGGGGACCTTGAGCATCTGACTGTTCACGGTCGTCTGCACGAGCGCCGGGGTGGCGCGATGCGTTGTGCAGGCGTCTGCGAGAAGCGACAGCGCTCGGTGTCGCGTCTGCGTGCACCGGTGATCGATCCCCTACCGGACGCATGGTTGACGGTCCCATGGAGGGCGGCCGCCTCCACTAGACCTCTTTATCCGACTGGGGTAGCTACCCTCGAGCCCATGACCGACCAGCAGAACGATGCACGGTTGCGCGCGAGGCGGATCGCCGGTGCGACGGCGATTGTTCTCACCGTTGTCGCCGCGCTTCTCGTTCAGGCCGGCGCGAGCTTGCTGACCCTCGCCTCACCAGCCATGACGGACTGCCGGCCGCGCGAGATCCCGCTGAGCGCAGCAGCCTGGTACCTCGGCGCCCTGCTCGTTATCGGAGGATCCGTCTATGCGGCGGCGAAGACCGCGCGTGCGCTCACGTCGACCGCGCTCCCCTACGCCCTCCTCCTCACAGCGATCCTCGGAATCGTGACGTTCTCGGGACTAGCGATCCTCATCGCCGGGCTGATGGGCTTCGCGGAGATGGATGACCCTGGACCGCCTCCGACAGGCGGACCCGTCCTGCTCCTCATCGCCGCACTCAGCACACCTGCCTGGGCGCTCGGCGCATCCAGCATCCTCATGCTGTCCAAGAGACGCAGAGTGCCGTCTCGTCCGGCGGCGTCGCTCATCGCGTTCGCTGCCATCACTGCGACGAGCGTTGGTCTCCAGCTCGTCAGGTTCACCCTGACCTGCTGACGGTGATCACAGAGGTCCTCTACGAAAGGGGCAACGACGGTACCGCCACACGGCACCGATCATCGGCACCGCGGGACTCGAGAAGTTCCTGCTCAGCGACCCCCTTACGGGACGCCAGAAGCGATGGAAGCACGGCGGAGCGCGCGACGGCGTGGCGATGCGCTCGCTACGCTCACGGGATGTTCGGCCTCTCGCGTTGGCGCCCGCGAGCTGACGCGCGCCGTTCGCGCCGCGCTCGGTTCCGCTCCCTGCTCGCTGAGGCCTGTTGCGCGTGCTCTCACCCGTGGGTGGAGCACGTCGCGGATGCCGGACCGGCCGGCGGTCACGTCTGCTCGGAATGCGTCTACGAGCTCGAGCACGGGTTCAGCCACGGGCCGACCTGTCACCGACCGGTTCCGATCGACGTGTCGAGTCGCGCTGACGCCGCCGCCGCGACAGCAGCGCGGGGCGGCAGCGAGCGACTGGTCGGAGGAGGTCGGATGCGAGACGATGCAGAAGACCGTGATGACCCTTCGATCCCGACCCTGCGCGAAACGACAGCCGCTCTCTTCTTCGGGCTGGTCCAGCCCCGAGACGCGATCGCTCTGGCAGCGAATCTCGTCGCAGCAGGGAGTGACAGCGAGTCCCTTGTCGCTCTCGCGTCCCTCTACTCCAGCGCCACTCCCGCCGACGTCTTCGACCTCAGCTCGGCGGCACTCATCGAAGCGGGCGCGCGGCCATTGGATCGGGACGGTGAGGAAATCCCGCTTCTCGCGCTGCGCGTCGCATGCCGTCGTTTCCTCACCGGCGACTGGGATCTCCGCTCCTTCTCATCCTGGGTGCACGACCGGATCGGTCACGACGGACCGGCAGCTGCGCAGCCGCTTGTCGAGGTCGATGACGAGCTCGACGCGCGAGGCATCGGAGCCGGCGAGCGATACCGCCAGAAGGTCGCTCGACTCGCCGCCGCCTTCCTCGCTGACACAGAAGGGCCGGCGAGCGAGAACCCCTAACGAATCCGTCCGGTGCACGATCCCCATACGGGACGTTCTCGGACGGCTCCGCGACGCGGTGGTCGTCGCTGCTAGCGTCCTCACACGACCGAGAGCAGTGCTGCGGTTGATCAACCGGCGGGAGCTCGAATGCAGTTCAGCGTGATCCTCTTGTTCGTCATCGCCTGCGTCCCACTGGTGCTCGCGCCGGGGCCATCCGTCGCGTTCATCCTCACGACGACCCTCAGCAGCGGACGTCGCGTAGCCATGAGCGCGGTCGGCGGCGTCGAACTCGGGTACGTCGCTCACGTCGTGGCCGCCGCTGCCGGGATCTCCGCGATTCTCGCCGCGAGCGCTGCGGCGTTCACCGCGGTGAAGATCGCGGGCGCCTGTTACCTCGTCTGGCTCGGCATCCACGCCTGGCGATCACGAGACCTGCGTCTGCTCGGAGAGCTCGGCGGGGCTGGCGGAGCGGCCCCCGCCTCCTCGGCGTTCCGGCGCGGACTCGTCATCGGCGTCCTCAACCCCAAGACCGCCGTCTTCTTCCTCTCCTTCCTCCCCCAGTTCGTCCGACCGGAGGCCGGCCCGACGTGGATGCAGATGACCGTCCTCGGCCTGCTGTTCGTCATCCTCGCCGCCGTGCCCGACACGCTCTGGGCCCTCGGCGGAGGAGCGATCGCCCGACTGCTCCCCCGCACCCGTGTCCGCACCACCGAGCGCATCTCCGGGACCGTGTTCTTCGGTCTCGCCGGCTACTCCCTCACCGCCCGCCACTCCTGACGCCCGACCCCGTACCGCCAACCCATGGGCTAGCGGGAGCCCGCCTTGACGATCGTCAGAGGACCTTCGTCGGCAGTTGGCGGCTCGAAGTGATCGAAAAATGCAGCCGCCACCTCGTCCGGCAGGGCGTAGTCGTCGGCGTGTTCGAGACGGCGAGTCCGCATCCTCTCCAGTGCGACCGACCGTGGCGTAGCGAGGTAGATCGTCTCGGGCACCACCCCGAGCTTCCCTAGTAGCTCCCGGTACTCCATCCGGGAACGGCGGGACCAGAACGAGAAGTCCAGCACGACGTCGACACCGTGCTCCACCAAGTCCAAGAGCTGACCGCGCAGCTCGCCCTCTATCTCTGCATGTACGTTCGCCGGTAACGGCATCGTTCGAATCCCTCGACGCCACGCTTCCTGGTCGAAGGAAAGACGTCTCATCCCGGCTGCTGCGAGCTCGCGCGCGACCGTCGACTTGCCCGCGCCGGCGGGACCGCACATCAAAACAACCCTGGTCATGGGGCGACCATAGCGTCGAGCGTCGGCAGCGTGTCCGATAGGCAATCCCCTACCGGACACCACATCCTCTCAGGCCGCTGTTCTGGGAGAGTGGACTGAATCGTGAGGGGCACCAATGATTGATGCGCGGCGGACCGTAGAGA
>NZ_PSWL01000037.1:0-29521 GCF_002932755.1 Rathayibacter sp. AY1B6 | reverse complement strand
GGTGCCGCCGGGCGCCACGGCCCCGGCCGCCGCACCCGCCGCCCGCCCGGCGGCACCCGCCCGGCCCTCCTCCGTGCCCGCCGCCGCCGCGCTCCCCGTCATCGCGAAGCCGCCGATCCGCAAGCTCGCGAAGGACCTCGACGTCGACCTCCTCGAGGTGCAGGCCACCGGCCTCGCCGGCGAGGTCACCCGCGACGACGTCATCCGCCACGCCTCGCAGGCCAGCGTCTTCCGCAACATCCAGACCCCCGCCTGGGGCGACGACCGCGAGGAGCGGATCCCCGTCCGCGGCGTCCGCAAGGCGATCGCCGCGGCGATGTCGACGAGCGCGTTCACCGCACCCCACGTCAGCGTCTTCGTCGACGTCGACGCGACCCGAACCATGGAGTTCGTCAAGCGCCTCAAGAACTCGCCCGACTTCGCCGGCGTCAAGGTCTCGCCGCTGCTCATCATGGCCAAGGCGATCATCTGGGCCGTCCGCCGCAACCCCACGGTCAACTCCGCCTGGACCGACACCGAGATCGTCGTCCGCCACTACGTCAACCTCGGCATCGCCGCGGCCACCCCGCGCGGACTGCTCGTCCCCAACGTCAAGGACGCCCAGTCGATGAGCCTCCTCGAACTGGCCCAGGCTCTCGAGAAGCTCACCCTCGACGCCCGAGACGGCAAGACCACCGCCGCCGACATGCAGAACGGCACCATCACCATCACCAACATCGGCGTCTTCGGGATGGACACGGGCACCCCGATCCTCAACCCCGGCGAAGTCGCGATCATCGCCCTCGGCACGATCAAGCAGAAGCCCTGGGTCGTCGACGGCGAGGTCCGCCCCCGCTTCGTCACCACGGTGGGCGGCTCCTTCGACCACCGCGTCGTCGACGGCGACGTGGTCAGCCGCTTCGTCGCCGACGTCGCCAGCGTGCTGGAGGAACCGGCGCTGCTGCTGGATTGAGCGGGCGGTGCCCGCTTGAGCGGGCGGTGCTCGCTTGAGCGGATTCCTCCTTCGTCGTCATCCGCTCCGCGGTCGGCTTGGGGAGGTGGGAGAGTTTCGTGGAGCGGGCCGCGTAGCGCTACGGCGAATCGCTGGAACGCGATTCGTCGGTTCGCTCGGCCCTGCGGGCGAGCCGGGGGCGGAGGAGACTCGGCCCTGCGGGCGAGCGAGGGGCGGAGGAGGCTCGGCCCTGCGGGCGAGCGAGGGGCGGAGGAGACTCGGCCCTGCGGGCGAGCGAGGGCAGAGGGGGCCCGGGCCTGCGGGCGAGCGGGAGACGGGGCAGGACGTCAGCTGAGAGGGGTGGCCCTGAGCCGTCGAGCGAGGGCGGGTGCTCTCAGCTGAGGTTGCGTCGGGCAGGGGGGCCGCCAGGGCGAGCGCGGTGGCCGGTCAGCGCGGGGGGACGGCGAAGGAGTGCAGGGCGAGGGCGTCGCTCAGGCGGGCGGCGGCGCGGGCGCCGCGGACGCTGGTGCCCTGGGGGTCCAGCGGTGGGCTGACGACGGCGGCGCCGAGGCGGCCGGGAGCGGAGAGGACGAGGGCGCCCGAGACGCTCGACTTGGCGGGGACGCCGACCGCGCGCATCCAGCGGCCCGAGCCGTCGTAGACGCCGCACGTCGCCATGACCGCGACCACATCGCGCGCGACCGAGGCCGGCACGACCCGCTCGCCGGTCCCCGGGTGCACGCCGCCGAACGCGAGCGTGGCGCCCATCGCGGCCAGGTCGCGGACGTCGACCAGCACGGCGCAGGCCCGGGCGTACGCGGAGACGGCGTCATCGGCGCCGCGGTGCAGGGTGCCCTCCGCGCGCATCAGATGCGCGAGGGCGTGGTTCCGGTCGCCGAGCAGGTGCTCGTCGGCGGCGACGCTCTCGTCGACGGAGAGCCGGCGGCCGGCGAAGGCGGAGAGGCCGCGGAGGATCCGCTCGCTCCGGCCGTCGGCGTCGCCCCCGTCGACCAGGGCGGCGGTCAGCAGCGCTCCGGCGTTCACCATCGGGTTCGGCGGGCGCCCGGTGCCGCTCTCGAGCTTGAGGGCGTCGAAGGCCTCGCCGGTGGGCTCGATGCCGACGCGATCGAGCGCGTCGCCACCGGTGTCGAGCAGGGCGAGCGCGAACAGGAACGGCTTCACGGCCGACTGGATGCTGAACTCCGCCTCCGCGTCGGCGCTCGCGCGGACGGAGCCGTCGGGCAGGACGAGCGCGATCCCGCAGAGACGGGGATCGGCGTCCGCGAGCGCGGGGATGCTGTCGTCGATCTCGCCCCCGTCGTCCGGCAGCACCTCCCGGCGCAGCGCCTCGAGGTCGTAGGCCAGGGGATCGGGGAGCGGGCTCATCCGTCCACTCTGTCAGGGCGGGGAGCCCGTCGCGTCCGGGGCCTCAGGAGAGCCCGAGCTCCGCGTCCAGCGCGTCCAGCTCCGCGGCGAACGACGCGCGCAGACTCTCCTTCTCGTCGGCGGGCAGCCAGGAGGCCTCCGCCCCGGTGAGCGCCATCGCGCGCAGCTGCGCGGCGGTCGCGCCGATCGGGCCGGCGGCGAGACGGTACTCGTCCGCGAGCGTGGTCGGGAACATCCCGGGATCGTCGGAGCACGGCACGACCCGCAGCCCTGCGTCGAGCATCGCCCGGATGGATGCGCGCCGCCAGGGCCGCCACGAGCGGCGCGAGGTCGTCGAGGCGACGGTGAACACCACGCCCTGCTCGCGGACGCGCTCGACGACGGCGGGGTCCTCGAGGACGAAGTAGCCGTGGTCGATCCGGTCGCAGCCCAGCAGGTCGAGGCAGGTCGTCGTGTTGGCGGCGGTCGGGGCGTGCTCGGAGGAGTGGGCGGTCCGGCCCAGGCCGGCCTCCCCGGCGAGGCGGTAGGCGTCGGCGAAGCGCTCGGGCGGACCGGCCGTCTCGAGGTTGTCGAGCCCGATCCCCGCCACGTACTCGTGGGGGTGGCGGACGACCTCGCGGACCAGCTCGAGCGCCTCCTCACCGCTGCGGCTGCGGTCGATGCCGGCGATCATCCGCCCCGTCATGCCGAAGTCGCGCTCGGCCATCCGGATGCCCTCGGCGTACGCCTCGACGCTGCCGCGGTAGCTACCCCGATCATCGGAGGGGCGCAGCGCCGCGCCGACGAGGACGGCCTGCAGCTGACCGTCGCCGTGCACCCGCTCGAGGCCGTGCGCGAGCTCGGCGCGTTCGACCGGCTCTCGAGGCAGGTCGACGGCTTCATCGTCGTCGCTCCCCGCGGCGGGGACGAGCTGCTGCTGGCGGCCGGGTCGCACAAGCCGACCGTGCTGGTGGACCGCGAGGTCGACGGTCTCGCCTCCGTCGTCGCCGACACGGCCGCCGCGTTCGGGTCGCTGGTGGCGCGCTTCGCCGCCGACGGGCACGAGCGCGTGCTCTACCTCGGCGGGCCGGAGGGCTCGTGGCAGGACAGGCAGCGCACCGCGGCCGTGCACGAGGCGGCGGCGAGCGGAGGAGCGGAGCTCACGGTGCTCGGTCCGTTCCCGGCCACCTTCGCGGCCGGCGTCTCGGCCGCGGCCGCGGTGCGCGAGTCCGGAGCGACGGCGGTCGTGCCCTACGCGACCGCCCTCGGGCTCGGGGTGCAGTACGCGCTGCTCGCCTCCGGCGGTCTCCCGGAGCGGCTCGTGGTGAGTTCGGAGCGGTCGATCGTCGACGCGCTCGGGCTCGTGGGGGTGCCGGCGGTGGACGTGGACGGCGAGCAGCTGGGCCGGGCAGCCGCGGAGCTGCTCATCGAGCGCCTCGCCCGTCGTGACGCCCCTCCCGAGCGCCGCCGCCTGCCGGTGCCCGTGCAGTGGCCCGCGGGCTGAGCCGGGACGGTTCTCGACCGGCCCCGCAGGACCGCGCGGCTCCGGGAAGCCGGGCGCGGTCCCGCGGGCCGGACGCCGCTACGCCGTGAGCGCGACCGCCGTCCACGAGACGGGCGGGAGGGTCAGCGTCAGCACGCCGTCCTCGAGCGACGCCGGGGCCTCGCGCAGGCGCACGCGGTCCTGGTCGTCGCGGGTGTTCTTGGCGTAGGGGTCCTCGTCGAACAGGGCCACCGCCTCCGCGACACTCGAGACTCCGAGGCCGCTGACGTCGACGGTGACCTCGATCGGCTCCGTCTGCGAGCGGTTCACCAGGAAGACGGCCGCGCGGCCCTCGTCGACGGTGGCGACGGAATCGATGAGCGGAGCGTCGCCGTGGCGGGCGGTCGAGTAGGTCCCCGCGTCGATCCGGGGGCGCAGCACCGAACCGGAGGCCAGGCGCGCCGTGGTCGAGAACGGGAAGAACGTGGTCTGGCGCCACGCGGCTCCGCCCGGCTCGGTCATGATCGGCGCGATCACGTTGACGAGCTGCGCGAGGGAGGCGGAGGTGACCCGGTCGGAGTTCTTCAGCAGCGTGATCATCAGGTTGCCGAGGACGACGGCGTCGGCGACGGAGTAGACGTCCTCGAGCAGGCGAGGGGCGTAGGCCCACTCGCGGGTGCTCTGGTCGCCCTCCGCGTCGGCCTTCTCCTTGGCCTGCCACTCCTCGAGGTACCAGACGTTCCACTCGTCGAAGGAGAGCTTGATGTCCTTCGTCTTCTTGAGCTTGAACTTCACGTGGTCCACGGTCGCCGCGACCGTGGCGATGAAGTACTCCATGTCGAGGGAGGAGGCGAGGAAGGAGCCGAGGTCGCCGTCGTACTCCTGGTAGTAGGCGTGGCACGAGACGTACTCGACGTCGTCGTACGCGTGCTCGAGGACCACGCGCTCCCACTCGCCGAAGGTCGGCATCGACGAGCTCGACGAGCCGCAGACGACCAGCTCGAGCGAGGGGTCCGCGATCTTGAGGGCCTTGGCGGTGCGGGAGGCGAGCTTGCCGTAGTCGTCGGCGCTCATGTGGCCGACCTGCCAGGGGCCGTCCATCTCGTTCCCGAGGCACCACATCCGGATGTCGTAGGGCTCGGTCCCGCCGTTGGCGATGCGCTGGTCGGCGAGAGCGGTGCCGGCCGGGCCGTTCGCGTACTCGAGGACGTCGAGAGCCTCGAGGACGCCGCGGGTGCCGAGGTTGACGGCGTACATGATCTCGCTGCCGGTCAGCTTCGCCCACTTGGCGAAGTCGTCGAGCCCGACCTCGTTGGTCTCGAGCGAGTGCCAGGCCAGGTCGCGGCGGCGGGGGCGCTCGGAGCGCGGGCCCACGCCGTCCTCCCAGCGGTAGCCCGAGACGAAATTGCCACCGGGGTAGCGGATCGTCGTGGTGCCGAGCTCCTTGACCAGCTCGACCACGTCGAGGCGGAAGCCGTCCTCGTTCGAGGCGGGGTGGCCGGGCTCGTAGATGCCGTCGTACACGCAGCGGCCGAGGTGCTCGACGAACGAGCCGAAGAGGCGCGGAGTGACGGGGGCGACGACCGCGGCGGGGTCGAGGCTGATGCGCGCGGTGGCGGCGGGGGCGTCGGTCATGAGGGCCTTTCGGGCTTCGGGCTCCCGCAGCGGGCTCGGCGGCGAGCAAGTCTTTCTAACGTTGTACACGATGGTCCGCCCCGCCTCCGCTGCTGTCAAGAGCGGCACGGACCCCGCCGGCCTGGCCGCTCGCCGCTGCCGAGGGCGGAAGACCTCCTCACCTGTCGCGCCTCCCCGCCACTGCTCAGCGCACCTGTGCTCGACTGGGCGGGTGCCCTCCTCCGATGCCGTCATCGACGCCTGCTCCGAGCTCGCCGACCGCGCCGACGCCCTCGCGGCCGCCCATCCCCGCCCGCGCGCGTTCCTCGCGGCCGTCGCGAAGGACGTCGCCGGCATCCGCAGCGCCCCGCTCGGCGCCCTCGACCTGGCGCACGGCGGCCGCAATCGGATCCGCGGCAAGGGCTTCCGCGGCCCCTACGACGACGGCACCCGCGGCCAGGCCCGGCACTTCGCCGGTGTCGCGGGCGCCACGCTCTACCTCGGCGGCCCGCTCGCGCACCTGTTCCTCCGCACCATCGGCGGCGACGTCCGCGGCTCGGCCGACGACCGGCTGACGACGCGGGCCGTGGAGTGGAGCAGACTCCTCCGCCGAGGCGAGCTGGCCGTCGCGGACGCGGGGGCGTGGATCCGCCGCGAGATCTGCAGCAGCGGGAGCTGCGCCTAGCCTCTGGTCGACTCGCGGGCGACCACGGTGAACGCCGCCTCGTGCAGGGTCCCGGGGCCGGTGCGGGTGCCCTCGATCCGGGCCTGCAGGACCTCGACCGCGGTCCGCGCGATCTCGTCGCGCCCCGAGTCCACGCTGGAGAGGCTGGGGGAGGAGTAGCGCGCCTCGTCGATGTCGTCGAAGCCGATCACCGCCACATCCTCGGGCACGCGGACCCCCGCCTCCTGAAGCGCCCGGACCGCGCCGAGCGCGAGGGTGTCGTTGAGCGCGAACACGGCGTCGAAGTCGAGGCCGGAGGCGAGCACGCGACGCATCGCCTCCGCGCCGCCGGAGCGCCGCCACGGACCCGAGACACCGATCAGCCGCTCGTCGTAGGCGATGCCGGCCTCGGCGAGGGCGGCGCGGTAGCCCTCGAGGCGGAGCGACGCCGAGCTGACCGCGGCGTCGGGGTGGGTCCCGAGTGCGAGGATCCGGCGCCGGCCGGAGGCGAGCAGGTGGGCGGTGGCCGCGTGCGCCGCGGCGGTGTTCTGCATGGTGACGTGGTCGACCAGCCCGGTGAAGATCCGCTCGCCGAGCAGCACCAGGGGGAAGCCGACCGAGAGCGCGTCCGCGTCGCCGAGGCCCAGCGGACTGAAGAGCAGGCCGTCGGTGAGCTGCCGGCGCTCGCTCGCCAGCACGCTGCGCTCGCGCTCGGGGTCGCCACCGGTCTGCTCGATCAGCACCGTCAGCCCGCGCTCGTCGGCGGCGCGCATGACGCTGTCGGCGAGCTCGGCGAAGTAGGGGAGGCTCAGCTCGGGCAGGGCGAGGCCGATCACGCCGGTGCGGCCGCGGCGCAGGCTCCGCGCCGCGAGGTTGGGGCGGTAGCCCAGCTGGGCGATGGCCGCCTGCACGCGCGAGCGGGTGGCGGGGCGCACGTGCGGGTAGTCGTTGATCACGTTCGAGACGGTCTTGATCGAGACGTCGGCGGCGCGGGCGACGTCGTGCAGGGTGACGGCCACGGTCCTCCCTCCGCTCGGCCCTCACGCTACCCCGGGGCTCCGCTCCGACCTGTCGCGGATCGACGCCGCGGCGGCGTGCGGGCGGGGCGCGCCGCCGGAGCGGGACGCGCCCCGCGGCTGATCAGGTGTACCAGCTGGGCTCGGGGACGGTGTCGAGCAGAGCGAAGACGCCGACCTCGCGGCGCTTGTAGGGCAGCGGATCGTGCAGGGAGTGCGTGCGGAGGTTCCGCCAGTAGAGGTCGAGTCCGACCGAGCTCGCGGAGGCGCGGGCGCCGGTCAGCTCGAAGACGCGGGTCGCCGTCGCGAGGCCGTCCTCCACGATCCGCGCCTTGGCCGCGGCGATCCGCACGGCGATCTCGCCGCGGCGCCGGGGGGTCAGCTCCTCGCGCGGAGCGTGCAGCGCGGCCGAGAGCGCGGCCCCCGTCGCGTCGATCAGCGCCTCGTCGGCCCAGAGCCGGGACTGCAGGTCGCCGTATCCCTCGAGCACGTACCACTCGTCCCCGGCGCGCTCCTTGTCGTCGCCGCCGTACGGCCAGGCCCGGGTGCGCTCGCGCGTGTACTGCACCGCGCGCTCGAGCGCTCCCTGCGCGATGCCGAGGTAGAACTCGGCGAAGATCTGCTGGATGACGGGCACGTTGAGGGTGTTGTAGACGAGCGGACGGTAGACCTTGTCGACGAAGCCGGCCGCCGCCGCCCACGGCACGCGGACGCCGCGGATCTCGACGGAGCCGGACTCGGTGAGCCGCTGGCCGAGGCTGTCCCAGTCGCGCCCGAAGACGATCCCCTCCTGATCGGTGGGCACGATCGCGAAGAGGTGGGTGTCCGTCCCCTCGAGCACCCCCTCGAGCACGGTCAGGTCGCTGACCACGCCGCCCGTCGAGAACGACTTCCGGCCGGTGAAGACCAGCTCGTCGCCCTCCTCCCGCACCGTGAGGTCGGAGTCGCGCGGGTTCACCGCACCTCCGTAGAGGAGGTCCCCCTCGGTCGCGAGCCGCTCGACCGCGATGATCTGCTCGGGGGTCCCCACGAGGCGCGCCGCCCAGGCCCAGAGGTAGTGGTAGCCGAGGAGCTGGCCGATCGAGCCGTCGCCGCGCGCGACGGTGCGGACGACGCGGAGGGCGGTGGTCCACTCCTGGGCGCCGCCTCCGTGCTCGGCGGGCCCGAGCAGCGTGACGAGGCCTGCCGCCTTGAGCAGGGCGACCTCGGCGAAGGGGGCGGCGCCGGCGCGGTCGCGCTCCAGGGCGTCGGTCGCGAGCACGGCGGAGACCTCCTCGGCGCGGGCGAGCCAGGCGTCGGGGGAGTCGGGCCGGGGGGCGGCCGACCAGCGCTCGGCGGCGGCGCCGATCGTCGTCGCGGCGCCGGCCTCGGTGGTCGTCGGTGCGGTGGTGGTCACGGTGTCCTCGTCTCGTCGGGGGCGGTGTGCAGCGACTGTGCCAGGGGCGAGGGGCCCGGAGCGAGGCGCGTGTCGCCGCGTGTCCGCGTGTGTCGGCGGATGACCGGCGGGCGCCTCCGCACGATTTTGACAATCGTTATCAATAGCGGTTAGCGTGGGAGCACCCGCCCGGCCCCTGACCCAGATCGGCACACCGTGAAGACCCGCCTCCTCGCCCTCACCGCCCTCCTCGGCGGCACCGCGCTCGCCCTGAGCGGCTGCTCCGGAGCGGGCAGCGCCTCCGACAGCTCCTCCGCCGCCGCCGCGGGCGGGCCCGTGAAGGTCGTCGCGTCGACGAACGTCTACGGCGACCTCGTCTCGAGCATCGGCGGCGACCTGGTCGAGGTGACCAGCATCATCGACAGCCCGGACAAGGACCCGCACGAGTACGAGGCCACCGCCCGCGACCAGCTCGCGGTGTCCGGCGCGACCCTCGTGATCGAGAACGGCGGCGGCTACGACCACTTCCTCGACACCATGATCAGCGCGGCCGGCACCGAGGCCCCCGTCATCACCGCCACCGTGATCGCCGGCCTGGAGGACGTCCACGACCACGCGGAGGAGGAGTCGGAGGGCGAGCACGAGCACGCGGAGTTCAACGAGCACGTCTGGTACGACCTCTCGGCGATGAAGGAGGTCGCGGAACGGATCGGCGACGAGCTCGCCGCGCTCGACCCCGACAACGCCTCCGCCTACTCCGCCAACCTCGCCACGCTCGACGAGGGGCTCGACGCCCTGATCGCCCGCGAGAGCGAGCTCAAGGGCACGCTCTCCGGCCGGTCCATCGCGATCACCGAGCCCGTCCCGCTGTACATGACCGACGCGCTCGGCCTGACCGACGCGACTCCGGAGGCCTTCAGCGAGGCGGTCGAGGAGGGCACCGACGTCCCCGCGACAACGCTGAAGGAGACGCTGGCGCTGTTCTCCGGCGAGGCCGTCGACGCGCTGATCTACAACGAGCAGACCGAGGGAGCGCAGACGGACGCGGTGCTCGACGCCGCGAAGGCCGCCGGGATCCCGGCCGTTCCCGTCACCGAGACGCTGCCCGAGGGCGACGACTTCACCGGCTGGATGACCGCCAACCTCGACGCGATCCAGGGAGCCCTCTCCCAGTGAGCACCGACTCCCCGACCCGGCCCGCCTCCTCGGAGGCGGGCCCTTCGGCGTCCGTCCTGCGGCTGCGCGGCGCCGGACTCCGCTTCGGCGACCGCGAGCTGTGGAGCGGCGTCGACCTCGACGTGCGCGCCGGCGAGTTCGTCGCGGTGCTCGGCGCGAACGGCTCCGGCAAGACGAGCCTCCTGCGCGCGGTGCTCGGCCAGCAGCAGCTGAGCGCGGGGGAGCTGCAGGTCCTCGGCGAGCCCGTGCACCGCGGCAACCGGCGCATCGGCTACATCCCGCAGCAGAAGCTCGCCGACGAGGGCACGCCGCTGCGCGCCCGCGATCTGCTCGGGCTCGGGATCGACGGGCACCGGTTCGGCCTGCCCCTGCCCTCCCGCTCCCGGCGGGCCGCCGTCGACGCGCTGCTCGAGGCCGTCGGCGCCACCGCCTTCGCCGACGCCCCCATCGGCAGCCTGTCCGGAGGCGAGCAGCAGCGCGTCCGCGTCGGCCAGGCGCTCGCGGGCGACCCGGCGCTCCTGCTCTGCGACGAGCCCCTGATCGCGCTCGACCTCGCCCACCAGCGGGCGGTCAGCGAGCTGATCGACCGGCACCGCCGCGAGCGGAACCTCGGCGTCCTCTTCGTCACGCACGACGTGAATCCGGTGCTCGGCATGGTGGACCGCGTGCTCTACCTGGCCGGCGGCCGGTTCCGGATCGGCACGCCCGACGAGGTCCTGCGGTCGGAGGTGCTCAGCGAGCTCTACGACGCACCGGTCGACGTGATCCGCGCCCGGGGCCGGGTCATCGTGGTCGGCGCCCCCGACCACTCGCACGTGCACGAGCACGAGGAGGGGCAGTCGTGACGGACGTCTGGTCGCAGATCTTCGACTTCTCGGACTACGGGGCGCTGCTGGCGCTGCTGATGAACTCGGTGATCGCCGGCGCGGTCCTCGGAGTGGTCGGCGGGCTGATCGGCGTCTTCGTGATGTCGCGCGACATGGCGTTCGCGGTCCACGGGATCAGCGAGCTCTCGTTCGCCGGGGCCTCCGCGGGGCTGCTGCTGGGCGTCGGGGTCGTCGAGGGCTCGATCGTCGGCTCGCTGATCGCGGCCGTCCTCATCGGGGTCCTCGGCTCGCGCGCCCGCGACCGCAACTCGATCATCGCGGTGCTGATGCCGTTCGGGCTCGGCATCGGCATCCTCTGCCTGGCCCTCTACCCGGGGCGCAGCGCGAACAAGTTCGGCCTGCTCACCGGGCAGATCGTCGCGGTCGACGACCCGCAGCTCGGGTGGCTGATCGGCATCTCGGTGGTCGTCCTCGTCGGGCTCGCGCTGATCTGGCGCCCCCTCACCTTCGCGAGCGTCGACGCCGACGTGGCGGCCGCCCGCGGCATCCCCACCCGGGCGCTCTCGATCGCGTTCATGCTCCTGCTCGGCCTGGCGGTCGCCGTCTCGGTGCAGATCGTCGGCTCGCTGCTCGTGCTGGCGATCCTGGTGACGCCGGCGGCCGCGGCGCTGCGCCTCTCCGCCTCGCCGGTGGTCGTGCCGCTGCTGAGCGTGCTCTTCGCCGTCGGCGCCCTCGTGGGCGGCATCCTGCTCGCGCTGGGCGGATCGATCCCCATCAGTCCGTACGTGACGACGATCTCGTTCGCGATCTACGCGGTCTGCCGGATCATCGGCCGCAACGGCGTCCGGCGCTCCCGGCTCGCCGTCGGCGGGGGGCGGTAGCGTGGCCCGGGTCGTGCGGAGTGGAGGGGGTCCTGTGGTCAAGCGCAACACGTGGCAGCGCGAGGCGGTGCGCGAGGCCCTCGGGCGTCGCGAGGACTTCGTCAGCGCCCAGGGCCTGCACAGCGCGCTGCACGCCTCCGGCTCGCCGATCGGGCTCGCGACGGTGTACCGCGCTCTCTCCGACCTGGCCGTGGAGGGCGAGGCCGATTCGCTGCAGTCGCCCGAGGGCGAGAGCCTCTACCGCGCCTGCACACCGGGGACGCACCACCACCACCTGATCTGCCGCCGCTGCGGGCTGACGGTCGAGATCGCGGCCGACGAGGTCGAGGAGTGGGCGCGCTCGGTCGCGTCGCAGAACGGCTTCACGGACGCGCACCACGTCGTCGACGTCTTCGGGCTGTGCGCGGCGTGCACCGCGGAGCTCGCCGAGGCCTGAGGCCGGTCCGAGCGGGGGCCCGCCCGAGGGAGCCCCTCGCTCCGCGTGCGGCTCAGGCCGGGAGGAACACGCCGATCGACCGGTCCTTCACCACGGAGCCGGCCGGCAGCACCCGTCCGCTCATCGCGAGGTAGACGCCGGGCGGCAGCAGCTGCACGGCCGCCACCGCGGTGCCGAGGTTGAAGGCGGCGTCGCTGTCGAGCATGCGAGCGGGCTGCATCGCGCCGGTGAGGACGACCACCCGATCGCGGACGACGCCGAGGGCCTCGGCCGTCGCGGTCATCGTGTCGGTGCCGTGGGTGAGGACGATCCGGTCCTCCTCGGCGGCGAGCACCCGCTCGCGGATGAGGGCGCGATCGGCGTCGTCGAGCTCGAGGCTGTCCTTGGCGAGGACCTCCTCGATGCGGAACTCGAGCGTGGTGAGCACCGGGGCGAGCAGGCGCGGCACCATCGGGGAGCCGATCTCGAGCTCGCCCGCGAGCGAGTACTCCTTGTCGACGGTGCCACCGGTGGTGAGGACGAGGATGCGGTCAGTCACGCGATCAGACTAGGCGCCGCCTCCGACACCGGCACGTTCGTGCGCAGTGGCCGCGCCACCCGGCGGCGGCGGCCCGCATCCGGAACGATGGAGCGCATGACCTCCTCCTCCCCGTCCCTCCTCCGCACCGGCGCCAAGGTGCTCCTCGGCTCCGCCCTCCTCTTCGCGGGGGTGAGCCACCTCACCCGCAAGCGGGAGGAGTTCCAGGCGCAGGTGCCCGAGTGGGTGCCGCTGGACAAGGACGCGGTCGTGCTCGCCTCGGGCGTGGTCGAGATCGGGCTGGGCGCCTCGCTGGTGCTCGCGCGCCGCCGGGCGCCGCTGGTCGGAGCCGCGGCCGCCGCCTTCTTCACCGCGATCTTCCCCGGCAACGTCTCGCAGTGGGTGACCCGCACGAGCGCCTTCGGCCTCGACACCGACCGCAAGCGCGCCGTGCGCCTCGCGTTCCAGCCGCTGCTGGTGGCGTGGGCGCTCTGGTCGACCCGGCGTCCGCGGGGCTGATCCCGCTCGGCTGACGACGCGGCACCGGCCCGAGCACCTGCCGCCCGCCGCGGAGGACTCCCCTCAGCCGCCGTCGTGCTGCGCCTCGGCCAGCAGCGGCGCGAGCAGCTCCTCGATCCGACGCCGGGCCCCCTCGGCGTCGCCCGCGGCGATCGCCTCGACCAGCTCGGCGTGCTGCCGGGCGTGCGGGTCCTCCTCGCCGACGACGTCCTCCTCCAGCACCGACTCGAACATGCCGGTGAGGCCGTCGTAGAGCTCGACGAACAGGTCGTTGTGGGTCGCGACGACCACCGCGCGGTGGAGCGCCGTGTCCGCGGCGATCCGCTTGGCGAGCTCCGGCGCCTCCCACGATCGCGCGCGCCGGGCCAGCAGGGCGCGGAGGGCGGTGACGTCCTCGTCGGTCCGGCGCTCGGCCGCCAGTGCGGCGGTCGCTCCGTCGATCGCGAACCGCAGCTCGAGGCCCTCCCGTCGGGCGGCGCTGGGGATGCGGCGGCGCAGCGACTCGGCGAGCTGCGAGCGCGCGGTGACGAAGGTTCCGCGGCCCTGCTCCCGCCGCACGAGGCCCGCCTGCACGAGGGCCTGGACGGCCTCGCGGACGGAGTTGCGGCCGGCGCCGGTCCAGCGGGCGAGCTCGGCCTCCACCGGGATCCGCTCGCCGACGGCCCAGCGGCCGGAGCGGATCTCCTCGTGGAACAGCGCCGTCACGTGGTCGATCACGCTCTCGCGCTGGAACGGCGCCGCGGGGCTAGACTCGCCAGGATTCATCCCATCATCCTATCTCTCGGGGACTCCATGACCGCAGCACCGACGCTCCGCGCCACCGCCCTCCTGGCCCTCGCCGCCATCGCGATCACCGCGCTGAACCTCCGCACCGCCGTCACCGGCTTCAGCCCGCTGCTCGACACGATCGGCGCCGACCTCGGCTTCGGGCCCTCGCTCTACGGGGCGCTAGGCACGATCGTCACCGCCTCCTTCGCCGTCTTCGGCTTCGTCGCCGCGGCCGTCTCGCGCCGGATCGGCCTGGAGCGCACGCTCGCCATCGCGACGCTGGTGACCACGCTGGGCATCGCCCTCCGCTCGCTGAGCCCGAGCCCGGTCGCGCTCGTGCTCTCGACCGTCGTCGCCTTCGCGGGCGTGGGCACCACGAACGTGCTCATCGTGCCGATCGTGAAGCGGTACTTCGCCGAGCGGATCAAGGCGGTCAGCTCGCTCTACCTGGCGCTGCTGCAGGTGGGCCAGTTCGTCGCTCCGCTGGTCGCGGTGCCGCTGGCCTCGACGGCGGGCTGGCGCTGGGCGATCGGGGTCTGGGCCGTGATGACGGCCGCGGCCTGCCTGCTCTGGGCGGCGCTCGCGGCCCGCGGAGGAGGCGGTGCGGCTCCGGCGGCCGCCGGCGGCCGTGTGGACGGGGCGTGGCGCACGCCTCTGCTCTGGGCGATGGTGCTGATGCTCGGGATGACCGGTCTGCACACCTACGGGATCATCACCTGGCTGCCGACGATCCTCGTCGATGCGGGTGCGGACCCGGCGCAGGGCGGGGCGCTGCTGGCGCTGTTCTCGGTGTTCGGCCTCGCCGCCGCCTTCGTGGTGCCGCCGCTGACAGTGGGGATGCGCAACCCGGTCGTGGTCGTGGTGGTGTGCTGCGCGCTGCTCGCCGTCGGCTACGCGGGCCTCGTCGTCGCTCCGCTGGAGGGGGCCGTGGCGTGGGTGGTCTGCCTCGGGCTCGGCGTCAGCACGTTCCCGATGACGCTGACGCTCGTGAACGCGCGGACGCGGACGACCACCGGCTCCTCGACCCTCTCCGGCGCCACGCAGGGGCTCGGCTACGGGCTCGCCTGCCTCGGCCCGCTGCTGATCGGCGTGCTCCACGAGGCGCAGGGCGGCTGGGGCGGCGCGTACGCGCTGCTGTTCGCCGGAGTGGCGGTGCTGCTGGTCAGCGGGATCGTCGCGTGCCGTCCGCGGTTCCTCGAGGACGAGGCGGCGCTGCGGCGGGCCTGAGCGCTCAGCGCGACGCAGCGGGGGCGAGCGAGGCGACGATCCGGCTCAGCCCGAAGCGCCAGGCCTTCTCGACGTCGCCGCCGAGCGTGAAGGCGCCCGTGATCTCCATCCCGATGAAGCCGCTCGCCCAGGCGGTCAGCGTGCGCGCCGCCTCGAGCGCCTCCTCCTCTCCTGCCAGCTGCGCGGTGACCTCCAGGAGGCGGGCGCTCGCCGCGTCGCGGAACTCCTGGGCGGCGACGGGCGTGCCGGGAGCGGGAGCCATCACGAGCAGGAACGCGGCCGGCCGCTCGCGGCCGAAGGCGCGGAGGCGGTCGGCGAGCGCGGCGGCGTCCTCGGCGTCGGCGACGCGGTCGGCGAGTGCGGCCAGGGCGTCCTCGGCGACGAGGCGGATCAGGGTCTCGCGTCCCTCGACCCGCTTGTAGAGGGAGGGAGCGCGGACGCCGACCTTCTGCGCGACCGCCTGCATCGTGACTCCCGCGAGCCCGTCGCGCTCGAGGAGCTCGCCGGCGGCGCGCACGATCGCCTCGACGGAGGTGCGGTCGGGAGTGGGCATGGGCCGAGTATAGCTATTGACAGTAGCCATGATGGCTAACTAGCGTAGCCATCATGGAACTCGGACCCCACCTGCGCCGCATCGGCACCGACATCGTCGCCGTCCACCTCGTGCACACCGACGAGGGCGTCACCCTCATCGACGCCGGCCTGCCCGGCCTCTGGCCGGAGCTCCTCGCCGAGCTGCGAGCGATGGGCCGCACCCTCGACGACGTGCGCGGCGTCGTGCTGACCCACGGCGACTCCGACCACGTGGGCTTCGCCGAGCGCCTGCGCCGCGACCACGGCGTGCCGGTCCACGTGCACGCCGCCGACGCCGAGCGGGCGAAGGGCGGGGCGAAGCCGAGGACCGCGACACCGCGGCTGCGCGTCCTGCCGCTCCTCGGCTTCGCGGCCTACGCGCTGCGGAAGGGCATCGCGACGGTCCCGCCGCTCACCGAGGTCGTCGAAGTGCACGACGGGCAGACGCTCGACCTGCCGGGCGCTCCCCGCGTGATCGCGCTCCCGGGTCACTCCCCGGGGAGCATCGCCGTGCACGTGCCGCTGGCCGACGCGGTCTTCGTCGGCGACGGGCTGACCACCCGCCACGTGCTCACCGGCCGCACGGGTCCGCAGCCCGCGCCCTTCACCGACGAGCCGGAGCAGGCGCTCGCGTCGCTCCGGGCGCTCCTGCCCACCGGGGCGCGCTGGGTGGTGCCGGGCCACGGAGCGCCGTGGAGCGGCGGGATCGAGGCGGCGGTCCGGCTGGTCGAGAGCGCCTGAGGCCCGGAGCCGCTCAGGAGGCGGGGACGAGCTTCCAGCGGTCGGCGAGGATCTCGAGGCCCTTGTCGAAGGTCGCCGACCACGCCGTGACGTCGTGGGCGCTGTCCGGCACCTCGAGGTAGGTGGCGCTCATGCCGGCGGCGACGGCCGCGGCGTAGACGGTCTTCGCTCCGGGGAGGAAGGAGGCGTCGTTCGCGCCGACCCCGAAGATCGCGACGGTGCCGGTGTAGGGGGCGTTCTTCGCGAGGACGTTCACCGGCTTCGCGGCCTCGTAGGCGGCCTGGTCGCCGCCGAAGCCCTGCGCGACCGTCGCCGCCTCGCTGCCGAGGGTCGGCGCGAGCTCGCCCGAGGCGTCGACGATGTTGCCGAAGAGCGACGGGTGGCCGGCGCCGAGCTGGATCGAGCAGGTCCCGCCCTGCGAGAGGCCGCCGATCGCCCAGTGCTGCGCGTCGCCGAGCACCGGGAGGTTCGCACGGATCCAGTTCGGGACGTCGACGGTGAGGTAGGTGGCCGACTTCCCGAGCGGCGAGTCGACGCACATCGGGTTCTTGTCCGGATCGCCCAGCTGGTCGGGCGAGACGACGATCGGCGCGAGGCCGGCGTGCGCGGCGGCGTAGGCGTCGAGCGTCTGCTGGAACTTCTCGGTCGAGAGCGGATCGGAGGGCGACCCCGGCTGCCCCGAGAGCATGATCATCACCGGCAGCAGCGGCGGGGTCGCGGTGAGGGCGGCGGGCGGGAGGTAGACCACGGCGTCGCGGGCCGGGAAGCCCGACGCGGTGGCGGGGATGGCGACCGTCGAGACCGAGCCTGCGGTGGGCATCCCGGCCGGGGCGGTCCAGGTCGCGAGGTCCGAGTGCGGTCCGTCCGCGGCGGCGACCGGCACGGAGGAGTCGGAGTACGCGCTGATCCCGAGTGCGCTGCGCACCGTGGGGTACTGGCCGAAGTCGATGTTGACGGTCATCGCGGCCGCCGCGACGACGAGCACTCCGGCCGCGAGCGACGCGAGCATCCCCCGCACGCGCCGGCGGGCGATCGCGTGGCCGAGGACGACCAGGGCGACGCCCAGCCCGCCGATCCCGAGGCCGATCGCGACCCGGGTGACCGGTGTGAAGTCGACGCCGAACGGGCCGTCGGGCCCGTCGACGAGGGCGGCCAGGGCGGCGCCGCCGATCAGGCCCAGGAGGAGGACGGCGACGGCGATCCCGCCGCGTCGGGAGCGTCCGCGGCGCGGTGCGCGGACGTGGGCGGCGAGCAGGAGGAGGAGCGCTGCGGCGGCGACCACGTAGACGGCGACGACGAGGGGGCCGGAGACGAGGCTCAGGTCGAGGAGAGAGGTCATGCGTCGATCCGGTCGGAGGGTGCTCGGGCGGGCGGGCGTCAGTCTGGCGGCGGTCTCTGGAGGAGAGCCGGGAGCGCTCGGGAGCGATTCTCCTCCCCGGGCGCGGATCCACCGAGCTCTCCACCGATCGGGCGCAACCCCGCGCGCCGCGCCGCCGCTCCCGCCTAGCGTGGGACTCCCGACGCATACCGCGCCCTCACGAAGGAGCCCGCACCATGACGCAGCACCCCCGCCTCGAGACCGCCTCCCGCGAGGCCCGCGCATGAGCCGCGGAGTCGCCGTCGTCACGGGCGGGACGGCCGGGCTCGGACGCGCCACGGTCCGCGAGCTCGCCTCCCGCGGCTGGGACGTCGCCGTGCTGGCGCGCGGCGAGGACGGACTGGCGGCCACGGTGGCCGAGATCGAGCAGAAGGGCCGGCGCGGGCTGGGCATCCCGACCGACGTGGCCGACCGCGAGGCCGTCGAGTCGGCGGCCGACCGGGTGGAGGCCGAGCTCGGCCCGATCGACCTGTGGGTCAACGACGCGATGGTCGGCGTCTTCGGCGAGTTCCTCTCGACCGAGCCCGCCGACTTCGAGCGCGCCGTGGGCGTCAACTTCTTCGGCTTCGTCAACGGAACCCGCGCAGCCCTCTCCCGGATGACCCCGCGCGACCGCGGGCACGTCATCCAGGTCGGCTCCGCCCTCGCGCACCGGGGCATCCCGCTGCAGGCCGCGTACTGCGCCTCCAAGTTCGGGGCCCGCGGCTTCACCGAGGCCGTCACCGCGGAGCTGCTGCACGCGAAGAGCCGCGTGCGCCTGTCCGAGGTCGACATGCCGGCGCTCAACACCATCCAGTTCAACTGGGTGAAGTCGCAGCTGCCGCACCACCCGCAGCCCGTGCCGCCGATCTACGAGCCCGAGGTGGGCGCGATCGCGATCGCCGACGTGGCCGACAAGCCGCGCCGCCGCACATGGGTCGGCGAGCCGACCGCCGGCACCATCCTCGGCGACCGTTTCGCCGGGCGCTTCATGGACTGGTACCTCGCCCGCAGCGCCTTCGACGGGCAGCAGGCCCCCGACAAGACGGAGCCGATGCTCCCCAACAACGTCTACGAGCCGGTCCCCGGCGATCACGGCGCCCGCGGCCTCTTCAGCGACCGCGCGCACACCATGACGCCCCAGATCTGGATGATCCGCCACCGCGCCCTGAGCTACGCGGGGGCGGCCGCGGCCCTCGCCGCCGGCGCCGTGGGCGTCGTCTCGGCCCTTCGGAGGAAGTGACCGTGGTCGACGCCGTCGTCATCGGGGCGGGGCCCAACGGCCTCGCCGCCGCGGTCACGCTCGCGCGCGCCGGGCTCTCGGTCACCGTGCTCGAGCGCAACGCGACGATCGGCGGCGGCGCGCGCACGGCGGAGCTGACGCTGCCCGGCTTCCACCACGACGTCTGCTCGGCGGTGCACCCGATGGCGCTCGCGTCCGGGTTCTTCCGCGCCTTCGGGCTCGACCGGCGCATCGAGCTGGTCGTCCCCGAGATCTCGTACGCGCATCCGCTCGACGGGGGCCGCGCCGGCATCGCCTACCGCGACCTCGACCGCACGGCCGAGGCGCTGGGTCGCGACGGAGCGGCGTGGCGCGCGCTGATGGGGCCGCTCGCCGAGCGGGCCGACCGCGTCGCGGGCTTCACCAACGACGCGCTGCTGCGGATCCCGACCGACCCGAGCGTGCTGATCCGCTTCGGGCTGCGCGTGCTCGAGCAGGGCACGCCGGTGTGGAACCTGCGCTTCCGCGAGGACGTCGCCCCCGCGATGTTCTCCGGGGTCGCCGCGCACTCGATCCGCCCGATGCCGAGCCCGTCGACGGCCGCGGCCGCCCTGGCGCTCGGCGCCTACGCCCACGCGCGCGGCTGGCCGGTGCCGATCGGCGGCAGCCAGTCGATCGTCGACGCGCTCGCCGACGACCTGCGGGCGCACGGCGGCACCGTCGAGACCGGCGTCGAGGTGACCTCGCTCTCCGAGCTGCCCCCGGCCCGGGCCGTGCTCGTCGACAGCACGCCGACGGCGCTGCTCGCGATGGCGGGGGACCGGCTCCCCCCGGCGTACGCCGCGGCCCTCCAGCGCTTCCGCTACGGCAACGGCGTGGCCAAGGTCGACTTCGCCCTCGACGGGCCGGTGCCGTGGACGAACCCGGAGCTCGTCGGCGCGGGCACGCTGCACGTCGGCGGCAGCCGCGCCGAGATCGCGGCCGCCGAGCGCGACGTGAAGCGCGGCCGGCACAGCCGCAGCCCCTACGTGCTGGTGGCGCAGCCCTCGATCGCCGACCCGACCCGCGCGCCCGAGGGCAAGCACGTCCTCTGGGCGTACACCCACGTCCCCCGGTACTCGCCCGCCGACCAGCAGGAGGCGATCACCGCCCAGATCGAGCGCTTCGCCCCCGGGTTCCGCGACCGCGTGATCGGCGCCTCCTCGATGACCGCCCGCGACATGCAGGCCTACAACCCGAACTACCTGGGCGGGGACATCGCCGCCGGAGCCGCGAGCGTCGCCCAGCTGCTCTCGCGCCCGGTCCCCACGACCGACCCGTGGCGGACGCCCGCGACGGGGCTCTACCTCTGCTCCTCGTCCACCCCGCCCGGGCCGGGCGTGCACGGCATGGCCGGCTGGCACGCCGCCCGCAGCGCGCTGCGGCACGAGTTCGGGGTGCGCGAGTCGCCCGACCTGTCGCCGGAGGCGCGCCCGGCCTGAGCCGCCGCCGTTGCGCTGCGCCCGTCGCCGCCCCCGGCCTGCCAGGCTGAGGGACGGCGCCGCCACGCGCCCCACCACCACTCGAAGGAGTCCGCGATGTCCCGCACCACCCGCGTCGTCCACTGCCCGCCCGAGTCCGTCTTCGCGGTGCTCGCCTCCGGCTGGCTGTTCCCGAGCTGGGTCGTCGGTGCGTCCCGGATGCGGAAGGTCGACGCGGACTTCCCGCACGTGGGCTCGCAGCTGCACCACTCCTTCGGGCTCTGGCCGCTCGTGATCGACGACCGCACCACGGTGCTCGAGTGGGACCCGCCGCGCCGGACGGTCATCCAGGCCGCCGGCTGGCCGCTCGGCGAGGCCCGGGTGCGCGTCGAGGTCGAGCCGCACGCGCGCGGCGCGAAGGTGCGGATGCACGAGGCCCCCGTGAAGGGTCCGGGAACGCTCATCCCGAAGCCGCTGATGCACTCGTTCCTCTGGATCCGCAACCGCGAGGCCGTGCGCCGGCTCGCGCACATGGCCGAGGCGGGAGCCGCGGGGCGCACGCTCGCTCCCGCCTCGCTCCCCTCGCCCGCGGACCGCGCCGGGATCGACCGGCCGAAGCACGTCTGGGCGCGCCTGACCGGAGCGATCGGGTCGATCGCGGTCGGGACGCTCGTGGTCCGAGGCGTCCTCGCGGCCGTCCGGCGCGCCCGGAGCTGACGGGCTCCGGAGCCGACGGCGCCCGGAGCCGACGGCGCCCGGGTCAGACGATCCGCTCGACCAGCCGCACGTGCTGCACCGCGACGCGCTTCGGCTCGCCCGCGAAGGCGGCGTCGCGCTCGGGCGACGCCAGGTACGCCCGCTCGACCTCGGCGAACGCGTCGGCGTCGCCGGCCGTGCTGACCGCCCAGACGAACTCGTTCACCTCGCGGTCGGCGTAGGCGAACTCGATCCGGAAGCCGTGGGCCTCGCGCGCCGGCACGATCCGCTCGGGGAACCAGGCGAGGAAGTCGTCCATCACCCCGTCCATCAGCTCGTAGCGACGGAGTTGGATCGTCCTGGTCTCTGCTGCAGCGCTCATGCTGCGACGGTACCCGCCCGGCGGCCGCGCCGTCGCCGCGCTACGCTCGCCGCCGACAGCCCCACGTCGAGGAGGACAGCACGGACCCCCGCCACCGCTCCCTCGCGCTACTCGTCGCCGGCTGCTTCTTCATGGAGAACCTCGACGCCACGATCGTGACGACTGCCGCACCCGCGATCGCCGCCGACCTGCGCGTCGACTCCGCCGCGGTCTCGATCACCGTCACCGCGTTCCTCCTCACCGTCGCCGTCCTCATCCCGGCCTCGGGCTGGCTCAGCGAGCGCTTCGGCGTGCGCCGCGTCTTCACCACCGCGATCGCCGTCTTCACCCTCGCCTCCCTGCTCTGCGCGCTCAGCCCCACGCTGCCGCTGCTGGTCGGCGCCCGCGTCCTGCAGGGCGTCGGCGGCGCGCTGATGGTGCCGGTCGGTCGGCTCGCGGTGCTGCGGGCGACCCCGCGGGAGGGGATCATCCACGCCATCGCGATCCTGGTCTGGCCGGGCCTGGTCGCTCCGGTCATCGCGCCGTTCCTCGGCGGCCTGCTCACCACCGTCGCGTCCTGGCACTGGATCTTCCTGATCGACCTGCCGCTCGGGGTGATCGCGTTCGCGATCGCCCGCCGGATCGTGCCGGCCACCCCCGAGAGCGCACCGCCTCCGCTCGACGTCACCGGCCTGGTGCTCGTCGCGGTCGGCCTCGGCGCGCTGGTCGGAGCCGCCGGACTCCTCACCGGCGCCGACCTCGACGGACGCGCTCTGGTGCCGATGATCGCCGGTGCCGTCGTCACGGCGCTCGCCGTGCGGCACCTGCGCCGCGCCGAGCATCCGCTGGTGCCGCTCGACGCGTTCCGCTTCCGCACCTTCCGGGTCGCCAACGCGAGCGGGTCGCTCTACCGGGCGACCGTGAACGCGGTGCCGTTCCTGCTCCCGCTCCTGTTCCAGGACGCGTTCGGCTGGAGCCCGGTGCAGGCCGGCTCCGTGGTGCTGGCGCTCTTCGCCGGCAACCTGGCGATCAAGCCGGCCACGACTCCGCTGCTGCGGCGCCTCGGCTTCCGCGGGGTGCTGGTCGCGGCGAGCGCGGTCGGGGCGGCGTGCATGGCGGCGATGGCGTTCCTCGAGCCGGCGACTCCGGTGGCTTTCGTGGTCGCGCTGCTGGTGCTGAGCGGAGTGGCGCGCTCGGCGGGTTTCACCGCCTACAACACCGTCACGTTCGCCGAGGTCCCGCAGGAGGGGATGTCGGGCGCGAACACCCTGAACGCGACCACGCAGCAGATCGCGGCCGGCCTCGGAGTCGCGGTGGGCGCGGTGGCGCTGGCCGTCGGCACCGCGATCGGGCCCGGCCTCGTCCCCTACCGCGTCGCCTTCCTCGCCCTCGCAGTGCTGACCCTCGTGCCGCTCGTCGCCGCCGCCCGGCTCCCCCGCGACTCCGGGAGCGCCCTCACCGCGTGACCGGCACGGGCGTCAGGCGAGGCCGAGCGCGATGCCGTCGAGGATGTCGTGCGCGGTCGAGCGGACCCGGTCGACGCCCGGCGAGGCCGCCTGGACCGCGCGGAGGACCTCGCCCCAGACCAGCGCGCCGGCCGCCAGCACGTCCTCGCGCCCCGGGCGCACCCAGGGGAGGGACGCGGTCGCCTCGGGGGAGAGCGCGGCGAGCTCGTCGCAGGCGGCGAGGACGTCGGAGAGGGGGAGGGACGTCTCGAGCGCAGCGCGGTCGGTGCTGCGGAGGACGTGCGCGGTGATCGTGAGCACGGTCGCGGCGACGCCGACGACGCTCCGGGTCTGCGACAGGTCGACGGAGGAGGCGGCCAGCGCGGCGCGCACGTCCGCGCGGATCGCCGCGCGCTCGCCCTCGGACGGCTCGGCGGCCCGGCGGTGGCGCTCCGTCAGGCGGACGCTGCCGACGTCCATCGAGTGCGCCTGCTCCGGCTCCGCCCCGCCGAGCACCAGCTCGGTCGAGCCGCCGCCGAGGTCGACGACCAGCACGGGCCGGGCGGAGTCGACGGCCGAGACCGCCCCGCGGAACGAGAGCCGCGCCTCCTCCTCGCCGGAGATCGTCTCCGGGGTGACGCCGAGGATCCGCTCGACGGCGGCGAGGAAGTCCTCGCGGTCGGCGGCGTCGCGGGTGGCCGAGGTGGCGACGAAGCGGAGGCGCTCGGCGCCGGCCTCCTGCGCGGCGGCCGCGTACTCGCGGGTGACGGCGAGGGTCCGCTCGAGCGCGGCCGGGTCGAAGCGGCCGGTGCGGTCGACCCCGCGGCCCAGCCGCACGAGCTCGGTGCGGCGCTGGACGTCCCGGAGGCGGCCGTCCTCCACGTCGGCGATCAGCAGGCGGAGGGAGTTGGTGCCGCAGTCGAGCGCCGCGACGCGCGTGAGGGAGGACATCCGCCCATTCTGCCCGCGCCGCCGGGCCCGGAGGCGGGCGATAGCCTGGGGGAGAGACGAAGGAGCCGCCCGTGCACGAACACCACGTCCGCGTCCACCGCAGCGACGAGGAGCTCCCGCGACACGGGCAGCTCGCCCACGCGCTCGCCGAGGTCGCCGCCGATCCGGTCGAGATCGACGGCGAGGTCGCCGAGATGGTGGTCAACCGCGTCATCGACAACGCCGCCGTCGCCACGGCGTCGCTCCTGCGCCGCCCGGTCGTCGCCGCCCGCGCGCAGGCTCTCGCGCACCCCGCCTCCATCGGCGGCCAGGGCTCGGTCGTCCTCGGCGTCGACCCGGCCCGCCGGGTCTCGCCCGAGTGGGCGGCCTGGGCCAACGGGGTCGCCGTGCGCGAGCTCGACTACCACGACACGTTCCTGGCGGCCGAGTACTCGCACCCGGGCGACAACATCCCTCCGCTGATCGCCGTCGCCCAGCACGCGGGCATCGGCGGGGCGCAGCTCGTCCGCGGCATCGTCACGGGCTACGAGGTCCAGGTCGACCTGGTGCGCGCGATCAGCCTGCACCGGCACAAGATCGACCACGTCGCGCACCTCGGCCCCTCGGCGGCCGCCGGGATCGGCACGCTGCTCGGCCTCGACGTCGCGACGATCGAGCAGGCCGTCGCGCAGGCTCTGCACACGACGACCGCCACGCGGCAGTCGCGCAAGGGCGAGATCTCGAGCTGGAAGGCGTACGCGCCGGCCTTCGCGGGGAAGATGGCGATCGAGGCGGTCGACCGGGCGATGCGCGGCGAGACCAGCCCGTCGCCGATCTACGAGGGCGAGGACGGCGTCATCGCGTGGATGCTGGACGGCGCCGAGGCGAGCTACGACGTCCCGCTGCCCGACCGCGGCGAGGCCAAGCGCGCGATCCTCGACACGTACACGAAGGAGCACTCGGCCGAGTACCAGGCCCAGGCGCTGATCGACCTCGCCCGCCGCCTGCACCGCACGCACCCCGAGGCCGCCGATCCCGAGCGCGTCGAGCGGATCGTCCTGCACACCTCGCACCACACCCACTTCGTGATCGGCTCGGGCGCGAACGACCCGCAGAAGTACGACCCCGCCGCGTCCCGCGAGACGCTGGACCACTCCGTTCCGTACATCTTCACGGTGGCGCTGCAGGACGGCGCCTGGCACCACGTGCACAGCTACGCGCCCGAGCGGGCCGCCCGCGCCGACACGATCGCGCTCTGGCACCGGGTCACCACGCAGGAGGACGCGGAGTGGACGCGCCGCTACCACTCCACGGATCCGGGCGAGAAGGCGTTCGGCGCGCGCGTCGAGATCCTGATGACGGACGGCACGACGATCGTCGACGAGATCGCGGTGGCGGACGCGCACCCGCTGGGCGCGCACCCGTTCAGCCGCGAGCAGTACGTGGCGAAGTTCCGCACGCTCGCCGCCGACGTGCTCGAGGAGTCCGAGATCGAGCGCTTCCTCGACCTCGCGCAGCGCCTGCCCGAGCTGACCCCGGAGGAGGTCGGCCGCCTCAGCGTGATCGCCGCCCCCGGCGTCCTCGCCTCGATCGAGCCCCCGCGCGGCCTGTTCTGATCCCGCCGCGGGGCCGCTCGCGCGCACGGCGACGTGCGCACGAGCGGCCAGGGAGCGCCGTCGTCAGGCGGTCTGCTCCGCGACCCGGTCCTGGGCCTCGGCGATGAAGCGCCGGCGCGAGAAGACGCGGGCGCACCTGAGCGACGCCGTGCTCGGCGGGAATCACGCCGACTCCCACGCACCGTGGTTCCACAGCCGCTCCTCGGGCGGTGGTGCGGCGACCCGGCTGGACCCGCGCTGAAGCGTCGTCCGGGACATCCCGGGCGGAGGGGACGGCTGAGCCGGCCGTACGCCGCGACCGGCTACTCGTCGAGATCGCGCAGGCGCGGCGCCCCATCGGAGAGGCCGTGCGGTTCCGAGTCGGACGGGACGACGGCGCCCGCGGCGCTGACGCAGCCCGCGGCCACCGTGATCCCGGGAAGCGCGATCGCGCCGGCTCCGATCCAGCAGCCGTCCCCGATCGTCACCGGGCGGTACTCGGGACCGCGCGCCTGCTGCCTCGCAGCGATGGTCAGCGTGCAGCAGACGACCGAGTCACGAGTTCTCGACGACCGGACACGCGGCGAGGGGAAGTCGCACGAGCAGGCGATCGGCTCTGGCGCGACGGCGGCTCGACGTGATCTGGGCACCCACGTCACGGATCGTGGCGCCTCCCTCGTCGCCCGGTTCCCGGACTCCTCGCTCGGCGTCGACGCGACCGGGACCGTCAGCGGATTCCCCCCTATCGAGGGCGAGGACGTCGCCGCCGACGTCCTCGTGCAGCTCCTCAGCTAGAGACGCCCGCTCACGAGGGTCCCTTCCTCCTAGGCTCAACGGCGCCGGAGCGCGATTCGAGTACAGCCCGGGCATTACCGCTCCTGGTCTTGTTCCCGAACAGGGCTACGAGCGGCACAACGACGGTATCGATCGCCCGCGCCACTAGGTCGATTGTCCGCGACCCCAGCATGACCAGCAGGAAAAGAGCGCAGACGATTCCGACGACCCACGGCCCGAAGGTCGCGAGTCCGCTCAGAAGGGCGGAGAAGGTTACGACCGTGCCGGTCGCGGCGAGGAAGTCGCTCACAAGAGTCTCGATGCCGGCGCGACAGCCCGCGCAGTCGCGCCTAGATCGATTGACTACTAGGGGCGTTGCTACTTCCGCGCCGGGATGCATCGTCTGAGCGGTTTCGGCTCGACGTCGCGGGACGCGGAGCATGTGACTCGACGATCTTCGGTGAGGAAGGTCTTTCGCAGAACGTGAGATCCACCGCTTGCGCGGCTAGTCCGATTGACGATCGCTTGCGCGGCGTCAGTGTGGGTGTCTCCGTTGCTGGGCCGGCACCTGCGAATCCGCGGGTCCGACCTGTTGTTGTGTTCATTCTGCCAGCCCGTAGCAGGGACACCCTCTCTGTTCGCTGGGAGCGTGAGGATGTCCCGTCGAGCCTGCTGCCTGCCGGTCCCGCAAAGAGATAGTTCACCGGACGCTGCGGACGCCTGCACGCCTGCACGCCTCCGCGCCGAGAAGCCTCTCTTTTCTTTCCGTTAGACTCGCCTGGTGAATTGTCCGGTTGGGGGATGCTCACTGGGACAATGTTAGAATGACCGACCTCGTTGGCTATGCCCGCGTTTCTACTGACAAGCAAGACGCGCAGGTGCAGCGCGACGCGCTCGCGGCCGCCGGCGTCCCGGCTGATCGCCTCTACGTCGACTCGGGCCCCACGGGCTCCAATCGCGCGTGCACTGCGCTGGCCGCGGCCCTGGCCGCCTGCCATGACGGATCGACCCTCCTTGTCACGAAGTTCGACCGCCTGGCCCGATCGATTAGTGATGCCCGCGACATAGCTGATGAGCTGACACGCAAGGGAGCGCGGCTGAGAATCGGCGGCACGGTGAATGACCCGATAGATCCGATCGGTCGGCTGCTATTCAACGTCTTGGCGATGATCGCTGAGTTCGAGGGCGACTTGATCCGCGCTCGAACCCGGGAGGGGATGAAGGTTGCGAAGGAGAAGGGTCGGCTCCGACGGAAGAAGCCCAAGTTGAGCCCGAGAATCGAAGGTCACCTCGTGGCGGAGTACCGGTCCTGCAACCACTCGATCGCGAAGCTCGCGCAGCAGTATTGTGTGGCGCGGTGGACCGTGTACCGCGCGGTGCAGCGTGCCGCAGTGGCGGACGCTCGGATCGCTGATGCGACGCTGATGATGCCTCGGGACGCGTGAAGTGAGCCGCGCCCGAGACCAACGGCGTCGAAGCGACGCCAAGGAGCGGCGCGCTGACACGAGGCGCCAGCAGTGGCTCGAGGAGACGAAGTCGACCGATACGCTGCGTCGCCTCTGCGTCCTCTGGGACGACCACGCTGCCAATCCCGTGACGAAGTACTCCACCCCTGTGAACACGCAGACCGTCATCGCCGTTCGAGCGCTCGTCGCGCACGCCGTCGACTGCGGCCGGGCGATCGCAACGCTGTATGAAGCGAAGCAGCCGCTCGCGGCTGTTCCCGTCATACGCACGCTGATGGAGGATGCGACGACCGCAGCTTGGCTCCTGAAGGCACCGGACGGCTGGAAGGGGTTCACGCGGGAAGGTGCGGAGGCGAGGCGCAAGCTGCTCAACAACATTCGCCAGGCCAATCCCGACCTGAAACCGGACCTGGTCGGGGCGGAGCTGGCTCGCGCGAAAGAGCTGCTCAACCGCTTCGGTGAGTACACGACCGACACCGACTTCCAGCAGAGGGCGAGGTCCGTCACGGGCACGGATCGCCTGTACGTGCTGTTCCGGATGGCATCCGGGGTGAGTCACGCCGGCGCGAAAATCGTGGACCTCTACACGGCTGCAGATCCAGGCAGCCCTTCCGGTTTCGGCTGGTTCGATCAGGCCCGCCATCCGCAGGCGGACACGTGGTTGCGCGTGGCCTCGGCGCTACTCCTGCGAGCGCTGACGGCCTGGGATCACGTGCTGGCGGGTAACCCCTTGCAAGAGCGCCTGACACCTCTGGCCGAGCGATTGGGTGAGGCTCCATCGCTCACCTACGGACCGCTATTTGAGACTGTCGCTCAGTAGCGATTCAGCCGACGATGCTGTCGACCTCGAGCGATCGTTGCGTCGTAGAGGGTTCGGCGCTACGCGCCCGACGGCAGTTTTTACCAGACTTGCTGCGGATTCCCGAAGGGAAGATTGTCAGACTCGCATTCTCTTTAAACGGGAGGGGAGCTGGTCAAAAGTTGAAGGGCTGGCGAGCCAGTAGGCCACGCCCGCCGCTCCGACCGCGAGGCTGAGTCCCGGCGAGCTGACCGGGCGCATGGCCTTCGCTTTCAAGCCGAGCGCTGAGAGCTGTAGCCAGGCCGGTGAGAGTCGTGCCGTGGAGCTTCTTCCAACTCGCCATGACTCACCGTCCCTCGGGCGAATCCTAGGCGTAGGAGCCGGATGAACGCCGTGCCTATCGCCAGGAAATGTCTCCGAGGGGCGTGCATCTCGACAGGGTCGCACGCGTCGGCAACACGGCTTTCAACCTGAGTCGTTTCGCTTGAACACGCATCGAGGCCATCCATCCGATAAGCGGTGCGATGCCGGAGGCGGGTGGTCGTCAGGAGTGCCCCAGCGGGGCATCCCGGAGGGACGCGCAGCGCGCTTACTGGTTGACGTGATCCGACGACCGCCAGCAGCCCGACCGACCCCGCTCGCGGCTTGCATCCCGTGCTCGATTCGTGGGGCGAGTGTGCGCAGAGCGTCGGGCTCGAAGTCGTACTGGCTGGTCGTCCGCGAGGCGCAGACCGCCGCGGGACAGGTCACGATCCACAGCCGCGAGACAAGCGCCAAGGGCGACATGATCAAGCACCGGTTCGGCTGGCACGTCGTCACCCGCGTGAACCCCAAGAGCGTGACCGTCGCGCTCGACTGGAACGACGGCACTCGCCCCTACAAGGTGAACAACTCCGACGTGCAGGGGCACCACACCGCCGCCGAACTCGATGTAGCCCGCGAGGCCGCCACGGAGACGTCCTCGCCGAGCTGATCGGGCGAGGGCCGGCCTTCGGGCCGCCCGTGAAGGGGCGGCTCTCACCCTTCCCAAGTATCCCGTTCCGGGCCGCGAGCTGTGCTCGCGCAGCGGCGACGGAACGCCGCCCAGAGGCCCGTCCGCCTGCGCCGGCCGCTCCGGCTCGCCCGGTGGGCTCACGTTTCTTTGCCGTGAAGCCTCCGGCGGCTCGTTCGCTGCGCTCCCTCGTTGCGACCGGAGCTCTCCGCGCAAGTGGCTGCGCCACCGGCTCCTCCGAGACTTTCGGCACGCGGGAGCTTTGCTCCCTCACATCGCGCCGAAACTCTCTCCACCGCCGCCCTGCGGGTT